>CAJNCX010000199.1:0-78 GCA_905221365.1 bacterium | reverse complement strand
AATCAGCAAGCACAAGCTTGAGCAACAGCGTGTCTGCCTCAATCAGTGCTAGCCAATCAGCAAGCACAAGCTTGAGCA
>CAJNCX010000198.1:0-78 GCA_905221365.1 bacterium | reverse complement strand
TTGGCTTGCAGATACTGATGCTGAAGCTGATTCACTTGCAGATACTGATGCGCTAGTTGATTGGCTTGCAGATACTGA
>CAJNCX010000197.1:0-78 GCA_905221365.1 bacterium | reverse complement strand
AGCCAAAGTGCTTCAGCTTCAGCATCTAACAACCAGAACTCAGCTTCTATCTCAGCAAGCGCGAGCCACTCTGCGTCA
>CAJNCX010000196.1:0-78 GCA_905221365.1 bacterium | reverse complement strand
ACTTCAGCGTCTGTATCAGCTAGCCAATCAACTAGCGCATCAGTAAGCTCAAGTGAATCAGCTTCAGCATCAGTATCT
>CAJNCX010000195.1:0-78 GCA_905221365.1 bacterium | reverse complement strand
GGGGGGGGGGGGGGGGGGGGGGGGGGGGGGGGGGGGGGGGGGGGGGGGGGGGGGGGGGGGGGGGGGGGGGGGGGGGGG
>CAJNCX010000194.1:0-80 GCA_905221365.1 bacterium | reverse complement strand
AGCCAATCAACTAGCGCATCAGTATCTGCAAGTGAATCAGCTTCAGCATCAGTATCTGCAAGCCAATCAGCTTCAGCGTC
>CAJNCX010000193.1:0-80 GCA_905221365.1 bacterium | reverse complement strand
GCTGAAGCTGATTGGCTTGCAGATACTGATGCTGAAGCTGATTCACTTGCAGATACTGATGCGCTAGTTGATTGGCTTGC
>CAJNCX010000192.1:0-80 GCA_905221365.1 bacterium | reverse complement strand
AGCCAAAGCGCTTCAGCATCAGTAAGTGCAAGCCAATCAGCATCTGTATCAGCTAGCCAATCAGCTTCAGCTTCAGTATC
>CAJNCX010000191.1:0-80 GCA_905221365.1 bacterium | reverse complement strand
ACAAGCTTGAGCAACAGCGTGTCTGCCTCAATCAGTGCTAGCCAATCAGCAAGCACAAGCTTGAGCAACAGCGTGTCTGC
>CAJNCX010000190.1:0-80 GCA_905221365.1 bacterium | reverse complement strand
TCAGCATCAGTATCTGCAAGTCAATCAGCTTCAGCATCAGTATCTGCAAGCCAATCAACTAGCGCATCAGTATCTGCAAG
>CAJNCX010000189.1:0-81 GCA_905221365.1 bacterium | reverse complement strand
TCTGTATCAGCTAGTCAATCAGCTTCAGCATCAGTATCTGCAAGCCAATCAACTAGCGCATCAGTATCTGCAAGTCAATCA
>CAJNCX010000188.1:0-81 GCA_905221365.1 bacterium | reverse complement strand
GCTTCAGCTTCAGTATCAGCAAGTCAAAGTACTTCAGCATCAGTAAGCGCGAGCCAAAGTGCTTCAGCTTCAGCATCTAAC
>CAJNCX010000187.1:0-81 GCA_905221365.1 bacterium | reverse complement strand
TGATTGACTTGCAGATACTGATGCTGAAGCTGATTCACTTGCAGATACTGATGCTGAAGTACTTTGGCTTGCAGATACTGA
>CAJNCX010000186.1:0-81 GCA_905221365.1 bacterium | reverse complement strand
GCATCAGTATCTGCAAGTGAATCAGCTTCAGCATCAGTATCTGCAAGTCAATCAGCTTCAGCATCAGTATCTGCAAGCCAA
>CAJNCX010000185.1:0-82 GCA_905221365.1 bacterium | reverse complement strand
GCCAAAGTGCTTCAGCTTCAGCATCTAACAACCAGAACTCAGCTTCTATCTCAGCAAGCGCGAGCCACTCTGCGTCAGTATC
>CAJNCX010000184.1:0-82 GCA_905221365.1 bacterium | reverse complement strand
CTTACTGATGCTGAAGCGCTTTGGCTTGCTGATACTGACGCAGAGTGGCTCGCGCTTGCTGAGATAGAAGCTGAGTTCTGGT
>CAJNCX010000183.1:0-82 GCA_905221365.1 bacterium | reverse complement strand
CTTCAGCGTCTGTATCAGCTAGCCAATCAACTAGCGCATCAGTATCTGCAAGTGAATCAGCTTCAGCATCAGTATCTGCAAG
>CAJNCX010000182.1:0-82 GCA_905221365.1 bacterium | reverse complement strand
GATACTGATGCTGAAGCTGATTCACTTGAGCTTACTGATGCGCTAGTTGATTGGCTAGCTGATACAGACGCTGAAGTTGATT
>CAJNCX010000181.1:0-82 GCA_905221365.1 bacterium | reverse complement strand
CTTCAGCGTCTGTATCAGCTAGCCAATCAACTAGCGCATCAGTAAGCTCAAGTGAATCAGCTTCAGCATCAGTATCTGCAAG
>CAJNCX010000180.1:0-82 GCA_905221365.1 bacterium | reverse complement strand
CTAGCTGATACAGACGCTGAAGTTGATTGACTTGCAGATACTGATGCTGAAGCTGATTCACTTGCAGATACTGATGCTGAAG
>CAJNCX010000179.1:0-82 GCA_905221365.1 bacterium | reverse complement strand
CTAGCGCATCAGTATCTGCAAGTGAATCAGCTTCAGCATCTGTATCAGCTAGTCAATCAGCTAGCGCATCAGTATCTGCAAG
>CAJNCX010000178.1:0-82 GCA_905221365.1 bacterium | reverse complement strand
GATACTGATGCGCTAACTGATTGACTTGAGCTTACAGAAGCTGAAGCTGATTGACTAGCTGATACAGAAGCTGAAGCTGATT
>CAJNCX010000177.1:0-83 GCA_905221365.1 bacterium | reverse complement strand
TCAGCAAGCACAAGCTTGAGCAACAGCGTATCTGCATCAATCAGTGCTAGCCAATCAGCAAGCACAAGCTTGAGCAACAGCGT
>CAJNCX010000176.1:0-83 GCA_905221365.1 bacterium | reverse complement strand
ACTAGCGCATCAGTATCAGCAAGCCAATCAGCAAGCGCATCAGTATCAGCTAGCCAAAGCGCTTCAGCATCAGTAAGTGCAAG
>CAJNCX010000175.1:0-83 GCA_905221365.1 bacterium | reverse complement strand
GCTCAAGCTTGTGCTTGCTGAGTGGCTAGCACTGATTGAGGCAGACACGCTGTTGCTCAAGCTTGTGCTTGCTGATTGGCTAG
>CAJNCX010000174.1:0-84 GCA_905221365.1 bacterium | reverse complement strand
AAGCACAAGCTTGAGCAACAGCGTGTCAGCTTCAATTAGTGCATCTGAATCAGCAAGCACAAGCTTGAGCAACAGCGTGTCTGC
>CAJNCX010000173.1:0-84 GCA_905221365.1 bacterium | reverse complement strand
GCATCAGTATCTGCAAGTGAATCAACTTCAGCATCAGTATCAGCAAGTCAATCAACTTCAGCGTCTGTATCAGCTAGCCAATCA
>CAJNCX010000172.1:0-84 GCA_905221365.1 bacterium | reverse complement strand
TACAGAAGCTGAAGCTGATTCACTTGCAGATACTGATGCGCTAGTTGATTGGCTAGCTGATACAGACGCTGAAGCTGATTGACT
>CAJNCX010000171.1:0-84 GCA_905221365.1 bacterium | reverse complement strand
GACGCAGAGTGGCTCGCGCTTGCTGAGATAGAAGCTGAGTTCTGGTTGTTAGATGCTGAAGCTGAAGCACTTTGGCTCGCGCTT
>CAJNCX010000170.1:0-85 GCA_905221365.1 bacterium | reverse complement strand
AGTGCATCTGAATCAGCAAGCACAAGCTTGAGCAACAGCGTGTCTGCCTCAATCAGTGCTTCAGTATCAGCAAGCACAAGCTTGA
>CAJNCX010000169.1:0-85 GCA_905221365.1 bacterium | reverse complement strand
CAGTATCTGCAAGCCAATCAACTAGCGCATCAGTATCTGCAAGTGAATCAGCTTCAGCATCAGTATCTGCAAGCCAATCAGCTTC
>CAJNCX010000168.1:0-85 GCA_905221365.1 bacterium | reverse complement strand
AATCAGCTTCAGCATCAGTATCTGCAAGCCAAAGCGCTTCAGCATCAGTAAGCTCAAGTCAATCAGCTTCAGCGTCTGTATCAGC
>CAJNCX010000167.1:0-85 GCA_905221365.1 bacterium | reverse complement strand
AATCAGCAAGCACAAGCTTGAGCAACAGCGTGTCTGCATCAATCAGTGCTTCAGTATCAGCAAGCACAAGCTTGAGCAACAGCGT
>CAJNCX010000166.1:0-86 GCA_905221365.1 bacterium | reverse complement strand
TGAGCAACAGCGTGTCAGCTTCAATTAGTGCATCTGAATCAGCAAGCACAAGCTTGAGCAACAGCGTGTCTGCCTCAATCAAGCGT
>CAJNCX010000165.1:0-86 GCA_905221365.1 bacterium | reverse complement strand
ACGCTGTTGCTCAAGCTTGTGCTTGCTGATTGGCTAGCACTGATTGAGGCAGATACGCTGTTGCTCAAGCTTGTGCTTGCTGATAC
>CAJNCX010000164.1:0-86 GCA_905221365.1 bacterium | reverse complement strand
GCGTCAGTATCAGCAAGCCAAAGCGCTTCAGCATCAGTAAGTGCAAGCCAATCAGCATCTGTATCAGCTAGCCAATCAGCTTCAGC
>CAJNCX010000163.1:0-87 GCA_905221365.1 bacterium | reverse complement strand
GACACGCTGTTGCTCAAGCTTGTGCTTGCTGATTGGCTAGCACTGATTGAGGCAGACACGCTGTTGCTCAAGCTTGTGCTTGCTGAT
>CAJNCX010000162.1:0-87 GCA_905221365.1 bacterium | reverse complement strand
AGCACAAGCATGAGCAACAGCGTGTCAGCTTCAATTAGTGCATCTGAATCAGCAAGCACAAGCTTGAGCAACAGCGTGTCTGCCTCA
>CAJNCX010000161.1:0-88 GCA_905221365.1 bacterium | reverse complement strand
AATCAGCTTCAGCATCAGTATCTGCAAGCCAAAGCACTTCAGCATCAGTATCTGCAAGTCAATCAGCTTCAGCATCAGTATCTGCAAG
>CAJNCX010000160.1:0-89 GCA_905221365.1 bacterium | reverse complement strand
TCAGTATCAGCAAGCACAAGCTTGAGCAACAGCGTATCAGCCTCAATCAGTGCGAGCCAATCAGCAAGCACAAGCTTGAGTAACAGCGT
>CAJNCX010000159.1:0-89 GCA_905221365.1 bacterium | reverse complement strand
ATCTGATAGTAACCATCCTTGTAAAGCAAGAGGTTAGATGAGTAATCATTCATCAAGTTGACCAGAGTTTGAAGGAGGGTTCCATGCAC
>CAJNCX010000158.1:0-90 GCA_905221365.1 bacterium | reverse complement strand
TGAATCAGCAAGCACAAGCTTGAGCAACAGCGTGTCTGCCTCAATCAGTGCTTCAGTATCAGCAAGCACAAGCTTGAGCAACAGCGTATC
>CAJNCX010000157.1:0-90 GCA_905221365.1 bacterium | reverse complement strand
TGAAGCGCTTTGGCTTGCAGATACTGATGCGCTAGCTGATTGACTAGCTGATACAGATGCTGAAGCTGATTCACTCGCAGATACTGATGC
>CAJNCX010000156.1:0-92 GCA_905221365.1 bacterium | reverse complement strand
AGTCAATCCGCTTCAGCGTCAGTATCTGCAAGCCAATCAACTAGCGCATCAGTATCTGCAAGTCAATCAACTTCAGCGTCTGTATCAGCTAG
>CAJNCX010000155.1:0-92 GCA_905221365.1 bacterium | reverse complement strand
GCTGAAGCTGATTGGCTTGCAGATACTGATGCTGAAGCTGATTCACTTGCAGATACTGATGCTCAAGCTGATTGGCTAGCTGATACAGACGC
>CAJNCX010000154.1:0-92 GCA_905221365.1 bacterium | reverse complement strand
GCATCAGTATCTGCAAGTCAATCAGCTTCAGCATCAGTATCTGCAAGCCAATCAACTAGCGCATCAGTATCTGCAAGTCAATCAACTTCAGC
>CAJNCX010000153.1:0-92 GCA_905221365.1 bacterium | reverse complement strand
GCACTGATTGAGGCTGATACGCTGTTGCTCAAGCTTGTGCTTGCTGATACTGAAGCACTGATTGAGGCAGACACGCTGTTGCTCAAGCTTGT
>CAJNCX010000152.1:0-92 GCA_905221365.1 bacterium | reverse complement strand
GCAGACACGCTGTTGCTCAAGCTGGTGCTTGCTGATTCAGATGCACTGATTGAGGCAGACACGCTGTTGCTCAAGCTTGTGCTTGCTGATTG
>CAJNCX010000151.1:0-93 GCA_905221365.1 bacterium | reverse complement strand
TCAGCAAGCACAAGCTTGAGCAACAGCGTATCCGCATCAATCAGTGCATCTGAATCAGCAAGCACAAGCTTGAGTAACAGCGTGTCAGCTTCA
>CAJNCX010000150.1:0-94 GCA_905221365.1 bacterium | reverse complement strand
ACTGAAGCTGAAGCACTTTGGCTAGCTGATACAGATGCTGATTGGCTTGCACTTACTGATGCTGAAGCGCTTTGGCTTGCTGATACTGACGCAG
>CAJNCX010000149.1:0-94 GCA_905221365.1 bacterium | reverse complement strand
GTGCTTGCTGATACTGAAGCACTGATTGAGGCAGACACGCTGTTGCTCAAGCTTGTGCTTGCTGATTCAGATGCACTAATTGAAGCTGACACGC
>CAJNCX010000148.1:0-95 GCA_905221365.1 bacterium | reverse complement strand
TGGCTAGCACTGATTGAGGCAGACACGCTGTTGCTCAAGCTTGTGCTTGCTGATTGGCTAGCACTGATTGAGGCAGACACGCTGTTGCTCAAGCT
>CAJNCX010000147.1:0-95 GCA_905221365.1 bacterium | reverse complement strand
ACGCTGTTGCTCAAGCTTGTGCTTGCTGATTCAGATGCACTAATTGAAGCTGACACGCTGTTGCTCATGCTTGTGCTTGCTGAGTGGCTAGCACT
>CAJNCX010000146.1:0-95 GCA_905221365.1 bacterium | reverse complement strand
GATGCTGAAGCTGATTCACTTGCAGATACTGATGCGCTAGTTGATTGGCTAGCTGATACAGACGCTGAAGTTGATTGACTTGCAGATACTGATGC
>CAJNCX010000145.1:0-95 GCA_905221365.1 bacterium | reverse complement strand
TGGCACTGGATCTGGCGTTGGCACTGGATCTGGCGTTGGCACTGGATCTGGCGTTGGCACTGGATCTGGCGTTGGCACTGGATCTGGCGTTGGCA
>CAJNCX010000144.1:0-95 GCA_905221365.1 bacterium | reverse complement strand
TATCTGCAAGCCAAAGTACTTCAGCATCAGTATCTGCAAGTGAATCAGCTTCAGCATCAGTATCTGCAAGTCAATCAACTTCAGCGTCTGTATCA
>CAJNCX010000143.1:0-95 GCA_905221365.1 bacterium | reverse complement strand
GTTGTTGGAGCTTCAGTTGTTGTTGGAGCTTCAGTTGTTGTTGGAGCTTCAGTTGTTGTTGGAGCTTCAGTTGTTGTTGGAGCTTCAGTTGTTGT
>CAJNCX010000142.1:0-98 GCA_905221365.1 bacterium | reverse complement strand
GCTTCAGCTTCTGTATCAGCTAGTCAATCAGCTTCAGCTTCTGTAAGCTCAAGTCAATCAGTTAGCGCATCAGTATCAGCAAGCCAATCAGCTTCAGC
>CAJNCX010000141.1:0-99 GCA_905221365.1 bacterium | reverse complement strand
GCTCAAGCTTGTGCTTGCTGATTGGCTAGCACTGATTGAGGCAGACACGCTGTTGCTCAAGCTTGTGCTTGCTGATTGGCTAGCACTGATTGAGGCAGA
>CAJNCX010000140.1:0-99 GCA_905221365.1 bacterium | reverse complement strand
ACTTACTGATGCTGAAGCGCTTTGGCTTGCTGATACTGACGCTGAAGCACTTTGGCTTGCGCTTACTGATGCTGAAGCACTTTGGCTAGCTGATACTGA
>CAJNCX010000139.1:0-100 GCA_905221365.1 bacterium | reverse complement strand
TATCTGCAAGCCAAAGTACTTCAGCATCAGTATCTGCAAGTGAATCAGCTTCAGCATCAGTATCTGCAAGTCAATCAGCTTCAGCATCAGTATCTGCAAG
>CAJNCX010000138.1:0-100 GCA_905221365.1 bacterium | reverse complement strand
CAGTATCTGCAAGTGAATCAGCTTCAGCATCAGTATCTGCAAGTCAATCAGCTTCAGCATCAGTATCTGCAAGCCAATCAACTAGCGCATCAGTATCTGC
>CAJNCX010000137.1:0-101 GCA_905221365.1 bacterium | reverse complement strand
TGGCTAGCACTGATTGAGGCAGACACGCTGTTGCTCAAGCTTGTGCTTGCTGATTGGCTAGCACTGATTGAGGCAGATACGCTGTTGCTCAAGCTTGTGCT
>CAJNCX010000136.1:0-101 GCA_905221365.1 bacterium | reverse complement strand
CTTGCAGATACTGATGCTGAAGCTGATTGACTAGCTGATACAGATGCTGAAGTACTTTGGCTTGCAGATACTGATGCTGAAGCTGATTCACTTGCAGATAC
>CAJNCX010000135.1:0-101 GCA_905221365.1 bacterium | reverse complement strand
AGCGTGTCTGCCTCAATCAGTGCTTCAGTATCAGCAAGCACAAGCTTGAGCAACAGCGTATCAGCCTCAATCAGTGCGAGCCAATCAGCAAGCACAAGCTT
>CAJNCX010000134.1:0-104 GCA_905221365.1 bacterium | reverse complement strand
GATGCTGAAGCTGAAGCACTTTGGCTCGCGCTTACTGATGCTGAAGTACTTTGACTTGCTGATACTGAAGCTGAAGCTGATTGGCTAGCTGATACAGATGCAGA
>CAJNCX010000133.1:0-107 GCA_905221365.1 bacterium | reverse complement strand
CTTACTGATGCTGAAGCGCTTTGGCTTGCTGATACTGACGCAGAGTGGCTCGCGCTTGCTGAGATAGAAGCTGAGTTCTGGTTGTTAGATGCTGAAGCTGAAGCACT
>CAJNCX010000132.1:0-107 GCA_905221365.1 bacterium | reverse complement strand
AGCTTGAGCAACAGCGTGTCTGCCTCAATCAGTGCATCTGAATCAGCAAGCACAAGCTTGAGCAACAGCGTGTCTGCCTCAATCAGTGCTTCAGTATCAGCAAGCAC
>CAJNCX010000131.1:0-107 GCA_905221365.1 bacterium | reverse complement strand
GCTGAAGTTGATTCACTTGCAGATACTGATGCGCTAGTTGATTGGCTAGCTGATACAGATGCTGAAGCTGATTCACTTGAGCTTACTGATGCGCTAGTTGATTGGCT
>CAJNCX010000130.1:0-107 GCA_905221365.1 bacterium | reverse complement strand
CTTGCAGATACTGATGCGCTAGTTGATTGGCTAGCTGATACAGACGCTGAAGTTGATTGACTTGCAGATACTGATGCTGAAGCTGATTCACTTGCAGATACTGATGC
>CAJNCX010000129.1:0-108 GCA_905221365.1 bacterium | reverse complement strand
TGATTGGCTTGCAGATACTGATGCTGAAGCTGATTGACTTGCAGATACTGATGCTGATTGGCTAGCTGATACAGACGCTGAAGCTGATTCACTTGAGCTTACTGATGC
>CAJNCX010000128.1:0-110 GCA_905221365.1 bacterium | reverse complement strand
TGACTTGCAGATACTGATGCGCTAGTTGATTGGCTTGCAGATACTGATGCTGAAGCTGATTGACTAGCTGATACAGATGCTGAAGTACTTTGGCTTGCAGATACTGATGC
>CAJNCX010000127.1:0-110 GCA_905221365.1 bacterium | reverse complement strand
GCATCAGTATCTGCAAGTCAATCAACTTCAGCGTCAGTATCAGCTAGTCAATCAGCTTCAGCATCAGTATCTGCAAGCCAATCAACTAGCGCATCAGTATCTGCAAGTCA
>CAJNCX010000126.1:0-110 GCA_905221365.1 bacterium | reverse complement strand
GCGCTTACTGATGCTGAAGTACTTTGACTTGCTGATACTGAAGCTGAAGCTGATTGGCTAGCTGATACAGATGCTGATTGGCTTGCACTTACTGATGCTGAAGCGCTTTG
>CAJNCX010000125.1:0-111 GCA_905221365.1 bacterium | reverse complement strand
AACTCAGCTTCTATCTCAGCAAGCGCGAGCCACTCTGCGTCAGTATCAGCAAGCCAAAGCGCTTCAGCATCAGTAAGTGCAAGCCAATCAGCATCTGTATCAGCTAGCCAA
>CAJNCX010000124.1:0-111 GCA_905221365.1 bacterium | reverse complement strand
GATGCTGAAGCTGAAGCACTTTGGCTCGCGCTTACTGATGCTGAAGTACTTTGACTTGCTGATACTGAAGCTGAAGCGCTTTGGCTTGCTGATACTGACGCTGAAGCACTT
>CAJNCX010000123.1:0-112 GCA_905221365.1 bacterium | reverse complement strand
CTTCAGCATCAGTAAGCGCAAGCCAAAGTGCTTCAGCGTCAGTATCAGCAAGCCAAAGCGCTTCAGCATCAGTAAGTGCAAGCCAATCAGCATCTGTATCAGCTAGCCAATC
>CAJNCX010000122.1:0-112 GCA_905221365.1 bacterium | reverse complement strand
AGCCAAAGCGCTTCAGCATCAGTAAGCGCAAGCCAAAGTGCTTCAGCGTCAGTATCAGCAAGCCAAAGCGCTTCAGCTTCAGTATCAGCAAGTCAAAGTACTTCAGCATCAG
>CAJNCX010000121.1:0-113 GCA_905221365.1 bacterium | reverse complement strand
GCGCTTACTGATGCTGAAGTACTTTGACTTGCAGATACTGAAGCTGAAGCACTTTGGCTAGCTGATACAGATGCTGATTGGCTTGCACTTACTGATGCTGAAGCGCTTTGGCT
>CAJNCX010000120.1:0-113 GCA_905221365.1 bacterium | reverse complement strand
GATTGACTTGCAGATACTGATGCTGATTGGCTAGCTGATACAGACGCTGAAGCTGATTCACTTGAGCTTACTGATGCGCTTGCTGATTGACTTGAGCTTACTGATGCTGAAGC
>CAJNCX010000119.1:0-114 GCA_905221365.1 bacterium | reverse complement strand
CAATCAACTTCAGCGTCTGTATCAGCTAGCCAATCAACTAGCGCATCAGTATCTGCAAGTGAATCAGCTTCAGCATCTGTATCAGCTAGTCAATCAGCTAGCGCATCAGTATCT
>CAJNCX010000118.1:0-117 GCA_905221365.1 bacterium | reverse complement strand
AGCTTGAGCAACAGCGTGTCTGCCTCAATCAGTGCATCTGAATCAGCAAGCACAAGCTTGAGCAACAGCGTGTCTGCATCAATCAGTGCTTCAGTATCAGCAAGCACAAGCTTGAGC
>CAJNCX010000117.1:0-118 GCA_905221365.1 bacterium | reverse complement strand
TGCTCAAGCTTGTGCTTACTGATTGGCTAGCACTGATTGATGCAGACACGCTGTTGCTCAAGCTTGTGCTTGCTGATTCAGATGCACTAATTGAAGCTGACACGCTGTTGCTCAAGCT
>CAJNCX010000116.1:0-118 GCA_905221365.1 bacterium | reverse complement strand
ACCAGAACTCAGCTTCTATCTCAGCAAGCGCGAGCCACTCTGCGTCAGTATCAGCAAGCCAAAGCGCTTCAGCATCAGTAAGTGCAAGCCAATCAGCATCTGTATCAGCTAGCCAATC
>CAJNCX010000115.1:0-119 GCA_905221365.1 bacterium | reverse complement strand
ACAAGCTTGAGCAACAGCGTGTCTGCCTCAATCAGTGCTTCAGTATCAGCAAGCACAAGCTTGAGCAACAGCGTATCAGCCTCAATCAGTGCTAGCCAATCAGCAAGCACAAGCTTGAG
>CAJNCX010000114.1:0-119 GCA_905221365.1 bacterium | reverse complement strand
GAAGCTGATTGGCTTGCAGATACTGATGCTGAAGCTGATTCACTTGCAGATACTGATGCGCTAGTTGATTGGCTTGCTGATACTGATGCTGAAGCTGATTGGCTTGCTGATACTGATGC
>CAJNCX010000113.1:0-119 GCA_905221365.1 bacterium | reverse complement strand
GATTGGCTTGAGCTTACAGAAGCACTTACGCTTGCACTTGCTGAGGCACTTTGGCTCGCGCTTGCTGAGCTTGATGCTGATTGGCTTGCACTGATGCTTGCACTTACTGATGCTGAAGC
>CAJNCX010000112.1:0-122 GCA_905221365.1 bacterium | reverse complement strand
TTACTCAAGCTTGTGCTTGCTGATTCAGATGCACTGATTGATGCGGATACGCTGTTGCTCAAGCTTGTGCTTGCTGAGTGGCTAGCACTAATTGAAGCTGACACGCTGTTACTCAAGCTTGT
>CAJNCX010000111.1:0-122 GCA_905221365.1 bacterium | reverse complement strand
TGATGCTGAAGCTGATTGACTTGCAGATACTGATGCTGAAGTGCTTTGGCTTGCAGATACTGATGCTGAAGCTGATTGACTTGCAGATACTGATGCTGAAGCTGATTCACTTGCAGATACTG
>CAJNCX010000110.1:0-122 GCA_905221365.1 bacterium | reverse complement strand
CTAGCTGATACAGACGCTGAAGTTGATTGACTTGCTGATACTGATGCTGAAGTTGATTCACTTGCAGATACTGATGCGCTAGTTGATTGGCTAGCTGATACAGATGCTGAAGCTGATTCACT
>CAJNCX010000109.1:0-122 GCA_905221365.1 bacterium | reverse complement strand
ACAAGCTTGAGTAACAGCGTGTCAGCTTCAATTAGTGCTAGCCACTCAGCAAGCACAAGCTTGAGCAACAGCGTATCTGCATCAATCAGTGCTAGCCAATCAGCAAGCACAAGCTTGAGCAA
>CAJNCX010000108.1:0-123 GCA_905221365.1 bacterium | reverse complement strand
ATGGGCTTTTGAAGCTAACAAGTACCAAGCAACATACCGCTTCGAGAGCGCAACATCAGGAAAAGCTCTTCCAGCAGCCATCGCAGCCTTGACTCCAAGTGACAGTGCAACTTATGTGAATGG
>CAJNCX010000107.1:0-124 GCA_905221365.1 bacterium | reverse complement strand
GACGCAGAGTGGCTCGCGCTTGCTGAGATAGAAGCTGAGTTCTGGTTGTTAGATGCTGAAGCTGAAGCACTTTGGCTCGCGCTTACTGATGCTGAAGTACTTTGACTTGCTGATACTGAAGCTG
>CAJNCX010000106.1:0-124 GCA_905221365.1 bacterium | reverse complement strand
GATACGCTGTTGCTCAAGCTTGTGCTTGCTGAGTGGCTAGCACTAATTGAAGCTGACACGCTGTTACTCAAGCTTGTGCTTGCTGATTCAGATGCACTGATTGATGCGGATACGCTGTTGCTCA
>CAJNCX010000105.1:0-127 GCA_905221365.1 bacterium | reverse complement strand
CGCTGTTGCTCAAGCTTGTGCTTGCTGATTCAGATGCACTAATTGAAGCTGACACGCTGTTGCTCAAGCTTGTGCTTGCTGAGTGGCTCGCACTGATTGAGGCAGATACGCTGTTGCTCAAGCTTGT
>CAJNCX010000104.1:0-129 GCA_905221365.1 bacterium | reverse complement strand
ATCAGCAAGCACAAGCTTGAGCAACAGCGTGTCTGCATCAATCAGTGCTAGCCAATCAGTAAGCACAAGCTTGAGCAACAGCGTATCAGCCTCAATCAGTGCTAGCCAATCAGTAAGCACAAGCTTGAG
>CAJNCX010000103.1:0-131 GCA_905221365.1 bacterium | reverse complement strand
TCAGCAAGCACAAGCTTGAGCAACAGCGTGTCTGCCTCAATCAGTGCTAGCCAATCAGCAAGCACAAGCTTGAGCAACAGCGTGTCTGCCTCAATCAGTGCTAGCCAATCAGCAAGCACAAGCTTGAGCAA
>CAJNCX010000102.1:0-131 GCA_905221365.1 bacterium | reverse complement strand
GATACAGACGCTGAAGTTGATTGACTTGCTGATACTGATGCTGAAGTTGATTCACTTGCAGATACTGATGCTGAAGCTGATTGACTTGCAGATACTGATGCTGAAGCTGATTCACTTGAGCTTACTGATGC
>CAJNCX010000101.1:0-132 GCA_905221365.1 bacterium | reverse complement strand
AGATACTGATGCGCTAGCTGATTGACTAGCTGATACAGATGCTGAAGCTGATTCACTTGCAGATACTGATGCGCTAGCTGATTGACTAGCTGATACAGATGCTGAAGCTGATTCACTTGCAGATACTGATGC
>CAJNCX010000100.1:0-133 GCA_905221365.1 bacterium | reverse complement strand
GCTGAAGCGCTTTGGCTTGCTGATACTGACGCTGAAGCACTTTGGCTTGCGCTTACTGATGCTGAAGCGCTTTGGCTTGCTGATACTGACGCAGAGTGGCTCGCGCTTGCTGAGATAGAAGCTGAGTTCTGGT
>CAJNCX010000099.1:0-137 GCA_905221365.1 bacterium | reverse complement strand
CAATCAACTAGCGCATCAGTATCTGCAAGTGAATCAGCTTCAGCATCAGTATCTGCAAGCCAATCAGCTTCAGCGTCAGTATCTGCAAGCCAATCAACTAGCGCATCAGTATCTGCAAGTGAATCAGCTTCAGCATC
>CAJNCX010000098.1:0-139 GCA_905221365.1 bacterium | reverse complement strand
CAATCAGCAAGCACAAGCTTGAGCAACAGCGTGTCCGCCTCAATCAGTGCTAGCCAATCAGTAAGCACAAGCTTGAGCAACAGCGTGTCAGCTTCAATTAGTGCATCTGAATCAGCAAGCACAAGCTTGAGCAACAGCG
>CAJNCX010000097.1:0-140 GCA_905221365.1 bacterium | reverse complement strand
GCATCAGTATCTGCAAGTGAATCAGCTTCAGCATCAGTATCTGCAAGTCAATCAACTTCAGCGTCTGTATCAGCTAGTCAATCAGCTTCAGCATCAGTATCTGCAAGCCAATCAACTAGCGCATCAGTATCTGCAAGTCA
>CAJNCX010000096.1:0-140 GCA_905221365.1 bacterium | reverse complement strand
GCATCAGTATCTGCAAGCCAATCAACTAGCGCATCAGTATCTGCAAGTCAATCAACTTCAGCGTCTGTATCAGCTAGTCAATCAGCTTCAGCATCAGTATCTGCAAGCCAATCAACTAGCGCATCAGTATCTGCAAGTCA
>CAJNCX010000095.1:0-141 GCA_905221365.1 bacterium | reverse complement strand
TGATGCTGAAGCTGATTCACTTGAGCTTACTGATGCGCTAGTTGATTGGCTAGCTGATACAGACGCTGAAGTTGATTCACTTGCAGATACTGATGCGCTAGTTGATTGGCTAGCTGATACAGATGCTGAAGCTGATTCACT
>CAJNCX010000094.1:0-141 GCA_905221365.1 bacterium | reverse complement strand
AGTCAATCAGCTTCAGCTTCTGTAAGCTCAAGTCAATCAGTTAGCGCATCAGTATCAGCAAGCCAATCAGCTTCAGCTTCTGTATCAGCTAGTCAATCAGCTTCAGCTTCTGTAAGCTCAAGTCAATCAGTTAGCGCATCA
>CAJNCX010000093.1:0-141 GCA_905221365.1 bacterium | reverse complement strand
AGACGCTGAAGCTGATTGACTTGAGCTTACTGATGCTGAAGCGCTTTGGCTTGCAGATACTGATGCTGAAGCTGATTGGCTTGCTGATACTGATGCGCTAACTGATTGACTTGAGCTTACAGAAGCTGAAGCTGATTGACT
>CAJNCX010000092.1:0-143 GCA_905221365.1 bacterium | reverse complement strand
GTGCTTGCTGATTCAGATGCACTAATTGAAGCTGACACGCTGTTGCTCATGCTTGTGCTTGCTGAGTGGCTAGCACTGATTGAGGCAGACACGCTGTTGCTCAAGCTTGTGCTTGCTGATTGGCTAGCACTGATTGAGGCAGA
>CAJNCX010000091.1:0-144 GCA_905221365.1 bacterium | reverse complement strand
AGCCAATCAACTAGCGCATCAGTATCTGCAAGTGAATCAGCTTCAGCATCAGTATCTGCAAGCCAATCAGCTTCAGCTTCTGTAAGCTCAAGTGAATCAGCTTCAGCGTCTGTATCAGCTAGCCAATCAACTAGCGCATCAGTA
>CAJNCX010000090.1:0-146 GCA_905221365.1 bacterium | reverse complement strand
TGGCTTGCTGATACTGACGCTGAAGCACTTTGGCTTGCGCTTACTGATGCTGAAGCACTTTGGCTAGCTGATACTGAAGCTGAAGCTGATTGGCTAGCTGATACAGATGCTGATTGGCTTGCACTTACTGATGCTGAAGCGCTTTG
>CAJNCX010000089.1:0-148 GCA_905221365.1 bacterium | reverse complement strand
TGCTCAAGCTTGTGCTTGCTGATTGGCTAGCACTGATTGAGGCAGACACGCTGTTGCTCAAGCTTGTGCTTGCTGATACAGACGCTGAAGCTGATTGACTTGAGCTTACTGATGCTGAAGCGCTTTGGCTTGCAGATACTGATGCTGA
>CAJNCX010000088.1:0-149 GCA_905221365.1 bacterium | reverse complement strand
CAAGTGAATCAGCTTCAGCATCTGTATCAGCTAGTCAATCAGCTAGCGCATCAGTATCTGCAAGCCAAAGCGCTTCAGCATCAGTATCAGCTAGCCAAAGTGCTTCAGCATCAGTAAGCCAATCAACTAGCGCATCAGTATCTGCAAGT
>CAJNCX010000087.1:0-155 GCA_905221365.1 bacterium | reverse complement strand
TGGCTTGCAGATACTGATGCTGAAGCTGATTCACTTGCAGATACTGATGCGCTAGTTGATTGGCTTGCAGATACTGACGCTGAAGCTGATTGGCTTGCTGATACTGATGCTGAAGCTGATTCACTTGCAGATACTGATGCGCTAGTTGATTGGCT
>CAJNCX010000086.1:0-155 GCA_905221365.1 bacterium | reverse complement strand
TGATGCTGAAGCGCTTTGGCTTGCTGATACTGACGCAGAGTGGCTCGCGCTTGCTGAGATAGAAGCTGAGTTCTGGTCGTTAGATGCTGAAGCTGAAGCACTTTGGCTCGCGCTTACTGATGCTGAAGTACTTTGACTTGCTGATACTGAAGCTG
>CAJNCX010000085.1:0-156 GCA_905221365.1 bacterium | reverse complement strand
TGACGCAGAGTGGCTCGCGCTTGCTGAGATAGAAGCTGAGTTCTGGTTGTTAGATGCTGAAGCTGAAGCACTTTGGCTGGCGCTTACTGATGCTGAAGTACTTTGACTTGCAGATACTGAAGCTGAAGCACTTTGGCTAGCTGATACAGATGCTGA
>CAJNCX010000084.1:0-156 GCA_905221365.1 bacterium | reverse complement strand
TGACGCAGAGTGGCTCGCGCTTGCTGAGATAGAAGCTGAGTTCTGGTTGTTAGATGCTGAAGCTGAAGCACTTTGGCTGGCGCTTACTGATGCTGAAGTACTTTGACTTGCTGATACTGAAGCTGAAGCTGATTGGCTAGCTGATACAGATGCTGA
>CAJNCX010000083.1:0-158 GCA_905221365.1 bacterium | reverse complement strand
CTCAAGCTTGTGCTTGCTGATTCAGATGCACTGATTGAGGCAGACACGCTGTTGCTCAAGCTTGTGCTTGCTGATTGGCTAGCACTGATTGAGGCTGATACGCTGTTGCTCAAGCTTGTGCTTGCTGATACTGAAGCACTGATTGAGGCAGACACGCT
>CAJNCX010000082.1:0-158 GCA_905221365.1 bacterium | reverse complement strand
GCATCTCCTCCGCCCAATCCCGAATTACTTCTATTGATGAAAAATTGGAACGTCTTCGCACGGCCAAGAAGTCTGTAAGTGAAATCCAACAGAATGTTCACAATATCAAGTATCCCATCATGCACCGAAACATTCAGCCGGAATGGCAAGGCAAGCAA
>CAJNCX010000081.1:0-159 GCA_905221365.1 bacterium | reverse complement strand
TGATGCTGAAGCTGATTCACTTGAGCTTACTGATGCGCTAGTTGATTGGCTAGCTGATACAGACGCTGAAGTTGATTGACTTGCTGATACAGACGCTGAAGCTGATTGACTTGAGCTTACTGATGCTGAAGCGCTTTGGCTTGCAGATACTGATGCTGA
>CAJNCX010000080.1:0-163 GCA_905221365.1 bacterium | reverse complement strand
GCTGAAGCGCTTTGGCTTGCTGATACTGACGCTGAAGCACTTTGGCTTGCGCTTACTGATGCTGAAGCGCTTTGGCTCGCACTAATTGACGCAGAGTGGCTCGCGCTTGCTGAGATAGAAGCTGAGTTCTGGTTGTTAGATGCTGAAGCTGAAGCACTTTGGC
>CAJNCX010000079.1:0-163 GCA_905221365.1 bacterium | reverse complement strand
TATCAGCTAGTCAATCAGCTTCAGCATCAGTATCTGCAAGCCAATCAACTAGCGCATCAGTATCTGCAAGTCAATCAGCTTCAGCATCAGTATCTGCAAGCCAAAGTACTTCAGCATCAGTATCTGCAAGTGAATCAGCTTCAGCATCAGTATCTGCAAGTCA
>CAJNCX010000078.1:0-164 GCA_905221365.1 bacterium | reverse complement strand
GATACAGATGCTGAAGCTGATTGGCTAGCTGATACAGATGCTGAAGCTGATTGGCTTGCAGATACTGATGCTGAAGCACTTTGGCTAGCTGATACAGATGCTGAAGCTGATTGGCTAGCTGATACAGATGCTGAAGCTGATTGGCTTGCAGATACTGATGCTGA
>CAJNCX010000077.1:0-166 GCA_905221365.1 bacterium | reverse complement strand
CAGTAAGCTCAAGTGAATCAGCTTCAGCGTCTGTATCTGCAAGTGAATCAGCTTCAGCATCAGTATCTGCAAGCCAATCAACTTCAGCGTCAGTATCAGCAAGTCAATCAACTTCAGCGTCTGTATCAGCTAGCCAATCAGCTTCAGCATCAGTATCTGCAAGTGA
>CAJNCX010000076.1:0-167 GCA_905221365.1 bacterium | reverse complement strand
TCAGCAAGCCAAAGCGCTTCAGCATCAGTAAGTGCAAGCCAATCAGCATCTGTATCAGCTAGCCAATCAGCTTCAGCATCTGTATCAGCTAGCCAAAGCGCTTCAGCATCAGTAAGTGCAAGCCAATCAGCATCTGTATCAGCTAGCCAATCAGCTTCAGCTTCAGT
>CAJNCX010000075.1:0-167 GCA_905221365.1 bacterium | reverse complement strand
CTAGCTGATACAGACGCTGAAGTTGATTGACTTGCTGATACTGATGCTGAAGTTGATTCACTTGCAGATACTGATGCTGAAGCGCTTTGGCTTGCAGATACTGATGCTGAAGCTGATTCACTTGAGCTTACTGATGCGCTAGTTGATTGGCTAGCTGATACAGACGC
>CAJNCX010000074.1:0-167 GCA_905221365.1 bacterium | reverse complement strand
GCTGAAGCTGATTGGCTTGCAGATACTGATGCTGAAGCTGATTCACTTGCAGATACTGATGCGCTAGTTGATTGGCTTGCTGATACTGATGCTGAAGCTGATTGGCTTGCTGATACTGATGCGCTAACTGATTGACTTGAGCTTACAGAAGCTGAAGCTGATTGACT
>CAJNCX010000073.1:0-168 GCA_905221365.1 bacterium | reverse complement strand
ACTTGCAGATACTGATGCTGAAGCTGATTCACTTGCAGATACTGATGCTGAAGTACTTTGGCTTGCAGATACTGACGCTGAAGCTGATTGGCTTGCAGATACTGATGCTGAAGCTGATTGACTTGCAGATACTGATGCTGAAGTGCTTTGGCTTGCAGATACTGATGC
>CAJNCX010000072.1:0-168 GCA_905221365.1 bacterium | reverse complement strand
TTTGGCTCGGTAGCTCAGTTGGTAGAGCAATGGATTGAAGCTCCATGTGTCGGCGGTTCGATTCCGTCTCGCGCCATTTTATAATGGTTATGCGGGTGTAGTTTAGTGGTAAAACTACAGCCTTCCAAGCTGTTGTCGCGAGTTCGATTCTCGTCACCCGCTTTGAAC
>CAJNCX010000071.1:0-169 GCA_905221365.1 bacterium | reverse complement strand
TCTGCAAGTCAAAGTGCTTCAGCATCAGTAAGCTCAAGCGAATCAGCTTCAGCATCTGTAAGTGCAAGCGAATCAGCAAGCGCATCAGTAAGTGCAAGTGAATCAACTTCAGCATCAGTATCTGCAAGTGAATCAGCTTCAGCATCAGTAAGCTCAAGTGAATCAACTT
>CAJNCX010000070.1:0-170 GCA_905221365.1 bacterium | reverse complement strand
TGACTTGCAGATACTGATGCTGAAGCTGATTCACTTGCAGATACTGATGCTGAAGTACTTTGGCTTGCAGATACTGACGCTGAAGCTGATTGGCTTGCAGATACTGATGCTGAAGCTGATTGACTTGCAGATACTGATGCTGAAGTGCTTTGGCTTGCAGATACTGATGC
>CAJNCX010000069.1:0-176 GCA_905221365.1 bacterium | reverse complement strand
CTCAAGCTTGTGCTTGCTGATTCAGATGCACTGATTGAGGCAGACACGCTGTTGCTCAAGCTTGTGCTTGCTGATTGACTTGCACTAATTGAAGCTGACACGCTGTTACTCAAGCTTGTGCTTGCTGATTGGCTCGCACTGATTGAGGCTGATACGCTGTTGCTCAAGCTTGTGCT
>CAJNCX010000068.1:0-177 GCA_905221365.1 bacterium | reverse complement strand
AGCCAATCAACTAGCGCATCAGTATCTGCAAGTGAATCAGCTTCAGCATCAGTATCTGCAAGCCAATCAGCTTCAGCTTCTGTAAGCTCAAGTGAATCAGCTTCAGCGTCTGTATCAGCTAGCCAATCAACTAGCGCATCAGTATCTGCAAGTGAATCAGCTTCAGCATCAGTATCT
>CAJNCX010000067.1:0-177 GCA_905221365.1 bacterium | reverse complement strand
AGATACTGATGCGCTAGCTGATTGACTAGCTGATACAGATGCTGAAGCTGATTCACTTGCAGATACTGATGCGCTAGTTGATTGGCTTGCAGATACTGACGCTGAAGCTGATTGGCTTGCAGATACTGATGCTGAAGCTGATTCACTTGCAGATACTGATGCGCTAGTTGATTGGCT
>CAJNCX010000066.1:0-177 GCA_905221365.1 bacterium | reverse complement strand
AGCCAATCAACTAGCGCATCAGTATCTGCAAGTGAATCAGCTTCAGCATCAGTATCTGCAAGCCAATCAGCTTCAGCTTCTGTAAGCTCAAGTGAATCAGCTTCAGCGTCTGTATCAGCTAGCCAATCAACTAGCGCATCAGTAAGCTCAAGTGAATCAGCTTCAGCATCAGTATCT
>CAJNCX010000065.1:0-179 GCA_905221365.1 bacterium | reverse complement strand
TTACTCAAGCTTGTGCTTGCTGATTCAGATGCACTGATTGATGCGGATACGCTGTTGCTCAAGCTTGTGCTTGCTGATTCAGATGCACTAATTGAAGCAGACACGCTGTTGCTCAAGCTTGTGCTTGCTGATACTGAAGCACTGATTGATGCAGACACGCTGTTGCTCAAGCTTGTGCT
>CAJNCX010000064.1:0-186 GCA_905221365.1 bacterium | reverse complement strand
TGATGCTGAAGCTGATTGACTTGCAGATACTGATGCTGAAGTGCTTTGGCTTGCAGATACTGATGCTGAAGCTGATTCACTTGCAGATACTGATGCTGAAGTGCTTTGGCTTGCAGATACTGATGCTGAAGCTGATTCACTTGCAGATACTGATGCGCTAGTTGATTGGCTAGCTGATACAGACGC
>CAJNCX010000063.1:0-188 GCA_905221365.1 bacterium | reverse complement strand
GAGCTTACTGATGCGCTTGCTGATTGACTTGAGCTTACTGATGCTGAAGCACTTTGGCTAGCTGATACTGATGCGCTAGTTGATTGGCTTGCAGATACTGACGCTGAAGCTGATTGGCTAGCTGATACTGATGCTGAAGCGCTTTGGCTAGCTGATACTGACGCTGAAGCTGATTGACTTGCACTTAC
>CAJNCX010000062.1:0-188 GCA_905221365.1 bacterium | reverse complement strand
CAAAGCGCTTCAGCATCAGTAAGTGCAAGCCAATCAGCATCTGTATCAGCTAGCCAATCAGCTTCAGCTTCAGTATCTGCAAGTCAAAGTACTTCAGCATCAGTAAGCGCGAGCCAAAGTGCTTCAGCTTCAGCATCTAACAACCAGAACTCAGCTTCTATCTCAGCAAGCGCGAGCCACTCTGCGTC
>CAJNCX010000061.1:0-189 GCA_905221365.1 bacterium | reverse complement strand
TGATGCGCTAACTGATTGACTTGAGCTTACAGAAGCTGAAGCTGATTGACTAGCTGATACAGAAGCTGAAGCTGATTCACTTGCAGATACTGATGCGCTAGTTGATTGGCTTGCTGATACAGACGCTGAAGCTGATTGACTTGAGCTTACTGATGCTGAAGCGCTTTGGCTTGCAGATACTGATGCTGA
>CAJNCX010000060.1:0-198 GCA_905221365.1 bacterium | reverse complement strand
CAATCAACTAGCGCATCAGTATCTGCAAGTGAATCAGCTTCAGCATCAGTATCTGCAAGCCAATCAGCTTCAGCGTCTGTATCAGCAAGCCAATCAACTAGCGCATCAGTATCTGCAAGTGAATCAGCTTCAGCTTCTGTATCAGCTAGTCAATCAGCTTCAGCTTCTGTAAGCTCAAGTCAATCAGTTAGCGCATCA
>CAJNCX010000059.1:0-199 GCA_905221365.1 bacterium | reverse complement strand
CTTCAGCATCAGTAAGCGCAAGCCAAAGTGCTTCAGCGTCAGTATCAGCAAGCCAAAGCGCTTCAGCATCAGTAAGTTCAAGCCAATCAGCATCAGTAAGCGCAAGCCAAAGTGCTTCAGCATCAGTATCAGCTAGCCAAAGTGCTTCAGCATCAGTAAGCGCAAGCCAAAGTGCTTCAGCGTCAGTATCAGCAAGCCA
>CAJNCX010000058.1:0-203 GCA_905221365.1 bacterium | reverse complement strand
GATTGACTAGCTGATACAGATGCTGAAGTACTTTGGCTTGCAGATACTGATGCTGAAGCTGATTCACTTGCAGATACTGACGCTGAAGTTGATTGGCTTGCAGATACTGATGCTGAAGCTGATTCACTTGCAGATACTGATGCTGAAGCTGATTGACTTGCAGATACTGATGCTGAAGTGCTTTGGCTTGCAGATACTGATGC
>CAJNCX010000057.1:0-203 GCA_905221365.1 bacterium | reverse complement strand
GATTGACTAGCTGATACAGATGCTGAAGTACTTTGGCTTGCAGATACTGATGCTGAAGCTGATTCACTTGCAGATACTGACGCTGAAGTTGATTGGCTTGCAGATACTGATGCTGAAGCTGATTGACTTGCAGATACTGATGCTGAAGCTGATTGACTAGCTGATACAGATGCTGAAGTACTTTGGCTTGCAGATACTGATGC
>CAJNCX010000056.1:0-205 GCA_905221365.1 bacterium | reverse complement strand
TATCTGCAAGTGAATCAACTTCAGCATCAGTATCAGCAAGTCAATCAACTTCAGCGTCTGTATCAGCTAGCCAATCAGCTTCAGCATCAGTATCTGCAAGTGAATCAGCTTCAGCTTCTGTATCAGCTAGCCAATCAACTAGCGCATCAGTAAGCTCAAGTGAATCAGCTTCAGCATCTGTATCAGCTAGCCAATCAACTAGCGC
>CAJNCX010000055.1:0-209 GCA_905221365.1 bacterium | reverse complement strand
AGTGGCTCGCGCTTGCTGAGATAGAAGCTGAGTTCTGGTTGTTAGATGCTGAAGCTGAAGCACTTTGGCTCGCGCTTACTGATGCTGAAGCGCTTTGGCTTGCTGATACTGACGCAGAGTGGCTCGCGCTTGCTGATGCTGAAGTACTTTGACTTGCTGATACTGAAGCTGAAGCGCTTTGGCTTGCTGATACTGACGCTGAAGCACTT
>CAJNCX010000054.1:0-214 GCA_905221365.1 bacterium | reverse complement strand
CGTCTGTATCAGCTAGCCAATCAGCATCAGTATCTGCAAGTCAATCAGCTTCAGCATCAGTATCTGCAAGCCAATCAACTAGCGCATCAGTATCTGCAAGCCAATCAGCAAGCGCATCAGTATCAGCTAGCCAAAGTGCTTCAGCATCAGTAAGCTCAAGTCAATCAGCAAGCGCATCAGTAAGCTCAAGTGAATCAGCTTCAGCGTCTGTATC
>CAJNCX010000053.1:0-218 GCA_905221365.1 bacterium | reverse complement strand
AACTCAGCTTCTATCTCAGCAAGCGCGAGCCACTCTGCGTCAGTATCAGCAAGCCAAAGCGCTTCAGCATCAGTAAGCGCAAGCCAAAGTGCTTCAGCGTCAGTATCAGCAAGTCAAAGTACTTCAGCATCAGTAAGCGCGAGCCAAAGTGCTTCAGCTTCAGCATCTAACAACCAGAACTCAGCTTCTATCTCAGCAAGCGCGAGCCACTCTGCGTC
>CAJNCX010000052.1:0-219 GCA_905221365.1 bacterium | reverse complement strand
GCATCAGTATCAGCAAGCCAATCAGCAAGCGCATCAGTATCAGCTAGCCAAAGCGTTTCAGCATCAGTAAGTGCAAGCGAATCAACTAGCGCATCAGTATCAGCTAGCCAAAGCGCTTCAGCGTCTGTATCTGCAAGTCAATCAGCAAGCGCATCAGTAAGCACAAGCGAATCAGCTTCAGCATCAGTAAGTGCAAGTGAATCAACTTCAGCATCAGTA
>CAJNCX010000051.1:0-224 GCA_905221365.1 bacterium | reverse complement strand
TCAGCGTCTGTATCTGCAAGTCAATCAACTTCAGCATCAGTATCAGCAAGCCAATCAACTAGCGCATCAGTAAGTGCTAGTCAATCAGCAAGCGCATCAGTATCAGCTAGCCAAAGCGCTTCAGCATCAGTATCTGCAAGTGAATCCGCTTCAGCGTCTGTATCTGCAAGTCAATCAACTTCAGCATCAGTATCAGCAAGCCAATCAACTAGCGCATCAGTAAG
>CAJNCX010000050.1:0-224 GCA_905221365.1 bacterium | reverse complement strand
GCGCTTACTGATGCTGAAGTACTTTGACTTGCTGATACTGAAGCTGAAGCTGATTGGCTAGCTGATACAGATGCTGAAGCGCTTTGGCTTGCTGATACTGACGCAGAGTGGCTTGCACTTACTGATGCTGAAGCGCTTTGACTTGCAGATACTGACGCAGAGTGGCTCGCGCTTGCTGAGATAGAAGCTGAGTTCTGGTTGTTAGATGCTGAAGCTGAAGCACT
>CAJNCX010000049.1:0-230 GCA_905221365.1 bacterium | reverse complement strand
TTGCTCATGCTTGTGCTTGCTGATTCAGATGCACTAATTGAAGCAGATACGCTGTTGCTCAAGCTTGTGCTTGCTGATTCAGATGCACTAATTGAAGCAGATACGCTGTTACTCAAGCTTGTGCTTGCTGAGTGGCTCGCACTGATTGAGGCTGACACGCTGTTGCTCATGCTTGTGCTTGCTGATTCAGATGCACTAATTGAAGCAGATACGCTGTTGCTCAAGCTTGT
>CAJNCX010000048.1:0-231 GCA_905221365.1 bacterium | reverse complement strand
GATGCTGAAACGCTTTGGCTAGCTGATACTGATGCGCTTGCTGATTGGCTTGCTGATACTGATGCGCTAGTTGATTGACTTGCAGATACAGACGCTGAAGCTGATTCACTGGAGCTTACTGATGCGCTTGCTGATTGGCTTGCTGATACTGATACTGAAGCTGATTCGCTTGTGCTTACTGATGCGCTTGCTGATTGGCTTGCACTTACTGATGCTGAAGCGCTTTGGCTA
>CAJNCX010000047.1:0-233 GCA_905221365.1 bacterium | reverse complement strand
TGATACAGACGCTGAAGTTGATTGACTTGCAGATACTGATGCTGAAGCTGATTCACTTGCAGATACTGATGCTGAAGCTGATTCACTTGCAGATACTGATGCTGAAGTACTTTGGCTTGCAGATACTGACGCTGAAGCTGATTGGCTTGCAGATACTGATGCTGAAGCTGATTGACTTGCAGATACTGATGCTGAAGTGCTTTGGCTTGCAGATACTGATGCTGAAGCTGATT
>CAJNCX010000046.1:0-245 GCA_905221365.1 bacterium | reverse complement strand
GACGCAGAGTGGCTCGCGCTTGCTGAGATAGAAGCTGAGTTCTGGTTGTTAGATGCTGAAGCTGAAGCACTTTGGCTGGCGCTTACTGATGCTGAAGTACTTTGACTTGCTGATACAGACGCTGAAGCTGATTGGCTTACAGATACTGATGCTGAAGCACTTTGGCTGGCGCTTACTGATGCTGAAGTACTTTGACTTGCTGATACTGAAGCTGAAGCTGATTGGCTAGCTGATACAGATGCTGA
>CAJNCX010000045.1:0-246 GCA_905221365.1 bacterium | reverse complement strand
GCCAAAGTGCTTCAGCTTCAGCATCTAACAACCAGAACTCAGCTTCTATCTCAGCAAGCGCGAGCCACTCTGCGTCAATTAGTGCGAGCCAAAGCGCTTCAGCATCAGTAAGTGCAAGCCAATCAGCATCTGTATCAGCTAGCCAAAGTGCCTCAGCTTCTATCTCAGCAAGCGCGAGCCAAAGTGCTTCAGCTTCAGCATCTAACAACCAGAACTCAGCTTCTATCTCAGCAAGCGCGAGCCACT
>CAJNCX010000044.1:0-249 GCA_905221365.1 bacterium | reverse complement strand
TGATGTTGCGCTCTCGAAGCGGTATGTTGCTTGGTACTTGTTAGCTTCAAAAGCCCATTTTCCTACAAACTCTACATTGGACTTGTTGACCACAGCGCTAGTTGCGTCATAACCCTTGAAGGTCCATGTGCCGTCGTTCACTGCGTCGGTGTATGTAGTTTGAGATGGTTGCTGAGCGGAAACAGAGGCACCATTCACATAAGTTGCACTGTCACTTGGAGTCAAGGCTGCGATGGCTGCTGGAAGAGC
>CAJNCX010000043.1:0-271 GCA_905221365.1 bacterium | reverse complement strand
CTTCAGCATCAGTATCAGCTAGCCAAAGTGCTTCAGCATCAGTAAGCCAATCAACTAGCGCATCAGTATCTGCAAGTGAATCAGCTTCAGCGTCTGTAAGCTCAAGTGAATCAGCTTCAGCATCAGTATCTGCAAGTCAATCAGCTAGCGCATCAGTATCTGCAAGTGAATCAGCTTCAGCTTCTGTATCAGCAAGCCAATCAACTAGCGCATCAGTAAGCTCAAGTGAATCAGCTTCAGCATCTGTATCAGCTAGCCAATCAACTAGCGC
>CAJNCX010000042.1:0-280 GCA_905221365.1 bacterium | reverse complement strand
GAAGCTGATTGGCTTGCAGATACTGATGCTGAAGCTGATTCACTTGCAGATACTGATGCGCTAGTTGATTGGCTTGCTGATACTGATGCTGAAGCTGATTGGCTTGCTGATACTGATGCTGAAGCTGATTCACTTGAGCTTACTGATGCGCTAGTTGATTGGCTAGCTGATACAGACGCTGAAGTTGATTGACTTGCTGATACAGACGCTGAAGCTGATTGACTTGAGCTTACTGATGCTGAAGCGCTTTGGCTTGCAGATACTGATGCTGAAGCTGATT
>CAJNCX010000041.1:0-286 GCA_905221365.1 bacterium | reverse complement strand
AGCGCAACATCAGGAAAAGCTCTTCCAGCAGCCATCGCAGCCTTGACTCCAAGTGACAGTGCAACTTATGTGAATGGTGCCTCTGTTTCCGCTCAACAACCATCTCAAACCACTTACACCGACGCAGTGAACGATGGCACTTGGACCTTCAAGGGATATGACGCAGCCAATGCAGTCGTGAACAAGGCAAATGTGGAGTTTGTAGGTACATGGGCTTTTGAAGCTAACAAGTACCAAGCAACATACCGCTTCGAGAGCGCAACATCAGGAAAAGCTCTTCCAGCAG
>CAJNCX010000040.1:0-325 GCA_905221365.1 bacterium | reverse complement strand
GAACCCACGCACGCTTTTACACGCCTGACGGTTTTCAAGACCGTTCCCTTCAGCCAGACTTGGGTAATCCTCCAAAATATACAATGGACCTTGTAGGACTTGAACCTACGACCACTCGGTTATGAGCCGAGAGCTCTAACCAGCTGAGCTAAAGGTCCAACAAGATCTTTATAGCGGCGAAGGGGATCGAACCCCCGACCTCCCGGGTATGAACCGGACGCTCTAGCCAGCTGAGCTACACCGCCATCAATCGGGAAGACAGGATTCGAACCTGCGACACCTTGGTCCCAAACCAAGTACTCTACCAAGCTGAGCTACTTCCCGA
>CAJNCX010000039.1:0-351 GCA_905221365.1 bacterium | reverse complement strand
AGACGCTGAAGCTGATTGACTTGAGCTTACTGATGCTGAAGCGCTTTGGCTTGCTGATACTGATGCTGAAGCTGATTCACTTGCAGATACTGATGCGCTAGTTGATTGGCTTGCAGATACTGATGCTGAAGCTGATTGGCTTGCTGATACTGATGCGCTAACTGATTGACTTGAGCTTACAGAAGCTGAAGCTGATTGACTAGCTGATACAGAAGCTGAAGCTGATTCACTTGCAGATACTGATGCGCTAGTTGATTGGCTTGCTGATACAGACGCTGAAGCTGATTGGCTTGCAGATACTGATGCTGAAGCTGATTCACTTGCAGATACTGATGCGCTAGTTGATTGGCT
>CAJNCX010000038.1:0-394 GCA_905221365.1 bacterium | reverse complement strand
TCAAACATCATGAGTGCACTTTTACCTTTTAAATATCCCATGAAACTTGAAACACTTATCCTCGGTGGAATACTTACTAACATATGTACATGATCAGGCATTAAGTGTCCTTCGATAATCTCAACACCTTTATAACTACATAATCGGTGGAATATTTCTCCCAAACTACTTCGATATTGATTATAGATCACTTTTCGTCTATACTTAGGGGTGAACACAATGTGATATTTACACATTCACTTTGTGTGTGATAAACTATGTGCCTTTTGTGCCATATTTTTCTCCTTTCGCTTTACAATTGGCTTGAACACCTTTATTGTATCGCGTTTGGAGTTTTTTTGGTATAACCTTCGATGCGCACCCGCATAGCGGGTGGTTTATTTGTCTCGCACCT
>CAJNCX010000037.1:0-401 GCA_905221365.1 bacterium | reverse complement strand
CTTGCAGATACTGATGCGCTAGTTGATTGGCTAGCTGATACAGACGCTGAAGTTGATTGACTTGCAGATACTGATGCGCTAGTTGATTGGCTTACTGATGCTGAAGCACTTTGGCTAGCTGATACTGATGCTGAAGCGCTTTGGCTTGCAGATACTGATGCGCTAGCTGATTGACTAGCTGATACAGATGCTGAAGCTGATTCACTTGAGCTTACAGACGCTGAAGCTGATTGACTAGCTGATACAGATGCTGAAGCTGATTGGCTTGCAGATACTGATGCGCTAGTTGATTGGCTTGCTGATACAGACGCTGAAGCTGATTCACTTGCAGATACTGATGCGCTAGCTGATTGACTAGCTGATACAGATGCTGAAGCTGATTCACTTGCAGATACTGATGC
>CAJNCX010000036.1:0-415 GCA_905221365.1 bacterium | reverse complement strand
GCGCTAGTTGATTGGCTAGCTGATACAGATGCTGAAGCTGATTCACTTGAGCTTACTGATGCTGAAGTTGATTGGCTAGCTGATACAGAAGCTGAAGCTGATTCGCTTGCAGATACTGATGCTGAAGCTGATTGGCTAGCTGATACAGAAGCTGAAGCTGATTCACTTGCAGATACTGATGCGCTAACTGATTGACTTGCTGATACAGATGCTGAAGCTGATTGGCTTGCAGATACTGATGCGCTAGTTGATTGGCTAGCTGATACAGATGCTGAAGCTGATTGACTTGCAGATACTGATGCTGAAGCTGATTCACTTGAGCTTACTGATGCGCTAGTTGATTGGCTAGCTGATACAGACGCTGAAGTTGATTGACTTGCTGATACTGATGCTGAAGTTGATTCACTTGCAGATA
>CAJNCX010000035.1:0-452 GCA_905221365.1 bacterium | reverse complement strand
GCTTCTGTAAGTGCAAGCCAATCAACTAGCGCATCAGTATCTGCAAGTCAATCAGCTTCAGCATCAGTATCAGCTAGCCAATCAACTAGCGCATCAGTATCTGCAAGCCAATCAGCTTCAGCGTCTGTATCAGCTAGTCAAAGTGCTTCAGCATCAGTATCAGCAAGCACAAGCTTGAGCAACAGCGTATCAGCCTCAATCAGTGCGAGCCAATCAGCAAGCACAAGCTTGAGTAACAGCGTATCAGCTTCAATCAGTGCGAGCCACTCAGCAAGCACAAGCTTGAGCAACAGCGTATCTGCTTCAATTAGTGCATCTGAATCAGCAAGCACAAGCATGAGCAACAGCGTGTCTGCTTCAATTAGTGCGAGCCAATCAGCAAGCACAAGCTTGAGCAATAGCGTGTCTGCCTCAATCAGTGCTAGCCAATCAGCAAGCACAAGCTTGAGCAA
>CAJNCX010000034.1:0-516 GCA_905221365.1 bacterium | reverse complement strand
TGATGCGCTAACTGATTGACTTGAGCTTACAGAAGCTGAAGCTGATTGACTAGCTGATACAGAAGCTGAAGCTGATTCACTTGCAGATACTGATGCGCTAGTTGATTGGCTAGCTGATACAGACGCTGAAGCTGATTGACTTGAGCTTACTGATGCTGAAGCGCTTTGGCTTGCAGATACTGATGCTGAAGCTGATTCACTTGCAGATACTGATGCGCTAGTTGATTGGCTTGCTGATACAGATGCTGAAGCTGATTGACTTGAGCTTACTGATGCTGAAGTGCTTTGGCTTGCAGATACTGATGCGCTAGCTGATTGACTTGCAGATACTGATGCTGAAGCTGACTGGCTTGCAGATACTGATGCGCTAGCTGATTCACTTGCTGATACAGATGCTGAAGCTGATTGGCTAGCTGATACAGATGCTGAAGCTGATTGGCTTGCAGATACTGATGCTGAAGCTGATTCACTTGAGCTTACTGATGCGCTAGTTGATTGGCTAGCTGATACAGACGC
>CAJNCX010000033.1:0-518 GCA_905221365.1 bacterium | reverse complement strand
GATACGCTGTTGCTCATGCTTGTGCTTGCTGATTGGCTCGCACTGATTGAGGCTGATACGCTGTTGCTCAAGCTTGTGCTTGCTGATTCAGATGCACTAATTGAAGCTGACACGCTGTTGCTCATGCTTGTGCTTGCTGAGTGGCTAGCACTAATTGATGCAGACACGCTGTTGCTCATGCTTGTGCTTGCTGATTGGCTCGCACTGATTGAGGCAGACACACTGTTGCTCATGCTTGTGCTTGCTGATACTGAAGCACTGATTGAGGCAGATACGCTGTTACTCAAGCTTGTGCTTGCTGATTGGCTAGCACTGATTGAGGCAGATACGCTGTTGCTCAAGCTTGTGCTTGCTGATACAGATGCACTAATTGAAGCAGACACGCTGTTGCTCAAGCTTGTGCTTGCTGATTCAGATGCACTGATTGAAGCAGACACGCTGTTGCTCAAGCTTGTGCTTGCTGATTGGCTAGCACTGATTGAGGCAGACACGCTATTGCTCAAGCTTGTGCTTGCTGA
>CAJNCX010000032.1:0-552 GCA_905221365.1 bacterium | reverse complement strand
GCTCAAGCTTGTGCTTGCTGATTGGCTAGCACTGATTGAGGCAGACACGCTGTTGCTCAAGCTTGTGCTTGCTGATTCAGATGCACTGATTGACGCTGATACGCTGTTGCTCATGCTTGTGCTTGCTGATTGGCTCGCACTGATTGAGGCTGATACGCTGTTGCTCAAGCTTGTGCTTGCTGATTCAGATGCACTAATTGAAGCTGACACGCTGTTGCTCAGGCTTGTGCTTGCTGATTGGCTCGCACTGATTGAAGCTGATACGCTGTTGCTCAAGCTTGTGCTTGCTGATTCAGATGCACTAATTGAAGCAGACACGCTGTTGCTCATGCTTGTGCTTACTGATTGGCTCGCACTGATTGACGCTGATACGCTGTTGCTCAAGCTTGTGCTTGCTGAGTGGCTAGCACTGATTGAGGCAGACACGCTGTTGCTCAAGCTTGTGCTTGCTGATTCAGATGCACTAATTGAAGCAGATACGCTGTTGCTCATGCTTGTGCTTGCTGATTGGCTCGCACTGATTGAGGCTGATACGCTGTTGCTCAAGCTTGT
>CAJNCX010000031.1:0-575 GCA_905221365.1 bacterium | reverse complement strand
GACGCAGAGTGGCTCGCGCTTGCTGAGATAGAAGCTGAGTTCTGGTTGTTAGATGCTGAAGCTGAAGCACTTTGGCTCGCGCTTACTGATGCTGAAGTACTTTGACTTGCAGATACTGAAGCTGAAGCACTTTGGCTAGCTGATACAGATGCTGATTGGCTTGCACTTACTGATGCTGAAGCGCTTTGGCTTGCACTGATTGACGCAGAGTGGCTCGCGCTTGCTGAGATAGAAGCTGAGTTCTGGTTGTTAGATGCTGAAGCTGAAGCACTTTGGCTCGCGCTTACTGATGCTGAAGTACTTTGACTTGCTGATACTGAAGCTGAAGCACTTTGGCTTGCACTTACTGATGCTGAAGCGCTTTGGCTTGCTGATACTGACGCAGAGTGGCTCGCGCTTGCTGAGATAGAAGCTGAGTTCTGGTTGTTAGATGCTGAAGCTGAAGCACTTTGGCTCGCGCTTACTGATGCTGAAGTACTTTGACTTGCTGATACTGAAGCTGAAGCTGATTGGCTAGCTGATACAGATGCTGATTGGCTTGCACTTACTGATGCTGAAGCGCTTTGGCTTGCTGA
>CAJNCX010000030.1:0-582 GCA_905221365.1 bacterium | reverse complement strand
CAGCTTCAGCGTCTGTATCAGCTAGCCAATCAACTAGCGCATCAGTATCTGCAAGTGAATCAGCTTCAGCTTCTGTAAGCTCAAGTCAATCAGCTTCAGCGTCAGTATCTGCAAGCCAATCAGCTAGCGCATCTGTATCAGCTAGCCAAAGTACTTCAGCATCTGTATCAGCTAGTCAATCAGCTTCAGCGTCTGTAAGCTCAAGTGAATCAGCTTCAGCATCAGTATCTGCAAGCCAAAGTACTTCAGCATCTGTATCAGCAAGTCAATCAGCTTCAGCATCAGTATCAGCTAGCCAATCAACTTCAGCATCAGTATCAGCAAGTCAATCAGCAAGCGCATCAGTATCTGCTAGTCAATCAGCTTCAGCATCAGTATCTGCAAGTGAATCAGCTTCAGCATCAGTAAGTGCAAGCCAAAGCGCTTCAGCATCTGTAAGCTCAAGTGAATCAGCTTCAGCGTCTGTAAGCTCAAGTCAATCAACTAGCGCATCAGTATCTGCAAGTGAATCAGCAAGCACAAGCTTGAGCAACAGCGTGTCTGCCTCAATCAGTGCTTCAGTATCAGCAAGCACAAGCTTGA
>CAJNCX010000029.1:0-641 GCA_905221365.1 bacterium | reverse complement strand
GCATCAGTAAGTGCAAGTGAATCAACTTCAGCATCAGTAAGCTCAAGTCAATCAGCTTCAGCATCAGTATCTGCAAGCCAAAGCGCTTCAGCGTCTGTATCTGCAAGTCAATCAGCAAGCGCATCAGTAAGCACAAGCGAATCAGCTTCAGCATCAGTAAGTGCAAGTGAATCAACTTCAGCATCAGTAAGCTCAAGTCAATCAGCTTCAGCATCAGTATCTGCAAGCCAAAGCGCTTCAGCGTCTGTATCTGCAAGTCAATCAGCAAGCGCATCAGTAAGCACAAGCGAATCAGCTTCAGCATCAGTAAGTGCAAGTGAATCAACTTCAGCATCAGTATCAGCTAGCCAATCAGCTTCAGCGTCTGTATCTGCAAGTCAAAGTGCTTCAGCATCAGTAAGCTCAAGCGAATCAGCTTCAGCATCTGTAAGTGCAAGCGAATCAGCTAGCGCATCAGTAAGTGCAAGTGAATCAACTTCAGCATCAGTATCAGCAAGCCAATCAACTAGCGCATCTGTATCTGCAAGCCAATCAGCAAGCGCATCAGTATCAGCTAGCCAAAGCGCTTCAGCATCAGTAAGCTCAAGTCAATCAGCAAGCGCATCAGTAAGCTCAAGTGAATCAGCTTCAGCGTCTGTATC
>CAJNCX010000028.1:0-677 GCA_905221365.1 bacterium | reverse complement strand
GCATCAAGCTCAGCAAGCGCGAGCCAAAGTGCCTCAGCAAGTGCAAGCGTAAGTGCTTCTGTAAGCTCAAGCCAATCGGCTTCAGCCTCAGTATCTGCAAGTCAAAGCACTTCAGCATCAGTATCTGCAAGTCAATCAGCTTCAGCTTCTGTAAGCTCAAGTCAATCAGCTAGCGCATCAGTATCTGCAAGCCAAAGCACTTCAGCATCTGTATCAGCTAGCCAATCAACTAGCGCATCAGTATCTGCAAGTCAATCAACTTCAGCATCTGTATCAGCTAGCCAATCAGCAAGCGCATCAGAATCAGCTAGTCAAAGTGCTTCAACATCAGTAAGCGCGAGCCAAAGTGCCTCAGCTTCAGCATCTAACAACCAGAACTCAGCGTCTATCTCAGCAAGCGCGAGCCAGTCTGCGTCAATTAGTGCAAGCCAAAGCGCTTCAGCATCAGTAAGTGCAAGCATCAGTGCAAGCCAATCAGCATCAAGCTCAGCAAGCGCGAGCCAAAGTGCCTCAGCAAGTGCAAGCGTAAGTGCTTCTGTAAGCTCAAGCCAATCAGCTAGCGCATCAGTATCTGCAAGTCACTCAGCATCTGTATCAGCAAGCCAATCAGCAAGCGCATCAGAATCAGCTAGTCAAAGTGCTTCAACATCAGTAAGCGCGAGCCAAAGTGCCTCAGC
>CAJNCX010000027.1:0-719 GCA_905221365.1 bacterium | reverse complement strand
TACAGACTTCTTGGCCGTGCGAAGACGTTCCAATTTTTCATCAATAGAAGTAATTCGGGATTGGGCGGAGGAGATGCTGGAGTAGTGAGCATTCACTCTACCTTGAAGATAATAGATTTGATCATAGTCTATTTCACCCATGTATTATCCTCCTAGTTCATTTGCTTCATTCAACTCAGCAACATTACCCTTGGGAATATCTGTTGTAGATACAACCGAAGCAATATGTTCTAGCATAAGTTCATTGTCATCATCGCTATAGCCCTCTTGAACAACCTTAAAAATATCTTCGTCATTGAAATAGATAAGGCTATCGCCTACCATCCCTTCGGGATAGAGGCAAGCACCGTAATCAAAACGGTAGAGGTCTCCTTTGACTGGTGCTGCAATCACACGAGCAATGATGAGCATCTTTTTAGTACTTCCCGTTAAAACAATAACACTGCCTAGTGGTAATAACTTCGTATCTGACATAAATCCCCTCTCTAAATTTCTAATAATTGAATCAATTCATAGCGATCAGGATAAAGGATGTAGCCTTGGTTCGGTTTCAGTGCCGGCTCATTCGTAATGTAAGGATAGCGAGTATGATCTTGATCACTGATACGTACACCAAGAAAGACTTGATCCACTAACTGATTCGCCAATTTTACAAAAGTGT
Source organism: bacterium (assembly GCA_905221365.1). GTDB lineage: Bacteria > Bacillota > Bacilli > Lactobacillales > Streptococcaceae > Streptococcus. Next base: position 58 of record CAJNCX010000027.1, on the reverse strand, counting down.
CATAATTGTTCGCTACTAGATCTTGGTAGGCGCCTATAAAGAGCAAGGTTACTCCATA
>CAJNCX010000026.1:0-798 GCA_905221365.1 bacterium | reverse complement strand
ACTTCAGCGTCTGTATCAGCTAGCCAATCAACTAGCGCATCAGTAAGCTCAAGTGAATCAGCTTCAGCATCAGTATCTGCAAGCCAAAGCGCTTCAGCATCAGTATCTGCAAGTGAATCAACTTCAGCATCAGTATCAGCAAGTCAATCAACTTCAGCGTCTGTATCAGCTAGCCAATCAACTAGCGCATCAGTAAGCTCAAGTGAATCAGCTTCAGCATCAGTATCTGCAAGTCAATCAGCTTCAGCATCAGTATCTGCAAGCCAATCAGCTTCAGCATCAGTATCTGCAAGCCAAAGCACTTCAGCATCAGTAAGCTCAAGTGAATCAGCTTCAGCGTCTGTATCTGCAAGTGAATCAGCTTCAGCATCAGTATCTGCAAGCCAAAGTACTTCAGCATCTGTATCAGCTAGTCAATCAGCTTCAGCATCAGTATCTGCAAGCCAATCAACTAGCGCATCAGTATCTGCAAGTCAATCAACTTCAGCGTCTGTATCAGCTAGCCAATCAACTAGCGCATCAGTATCTGCAAGTGAATCAGCTTCAGCATCAGTATCTGCAAGTCAATCAGCTTCAGCATCAGTATCTGCAAGCCAAAGCACTTCAGCATCAGTATCTGCAAGTCAATCAGCTTCAGCATCAGTATCTGCAAGCCAATCAGCTTCAGCGTCAGTATCTGCAAGCCAAAGTACTTCAGCATCAGTATCTGCAAGTGAATCAGCTTCAGCATCAGTATCTGCAAGTCAATCAGCTTCAGCATCAGTATCTGCAAGCCAATCAACTTCAGCGTCTGTATCA
>CAJNCX010000025.1:0-839 GCA_905221365.1 bacterium | reverse complement strand
AAATCCAACAGAATGTTCACAATATCAAGTATCCCATCATGCACCGAAACATTCAGCCGGAATGGCAAGGCAAGCAAAAAGATGCCTTCACCAAGCAGTGGGAAACCTTCTCCAGTGACTATACGAGCTTCCAAACGGAGATGAATACCTTCTATGATGCCATCTGTGATGAAATCACTAGACTAGAAAACCAAAAGAATGAAGAAAACGGCATTATTGGCTGGTGTCAGAGTCAGATTAATAATCTGGGAAATTTCATCGAGAAGCTACTACATACGAAGGAGGGGTAAGGTCATGTATGGAACGATTCAATTATCCGAGGTTCTGTTTAGCTCACACATCAGTAGTTTGACCAAGGCTCAGGTTAGTCTAGAGGGAGTGAGTAAGCCAACCTTCAAAACAACATCAGAATCCAAGGTGCTCGATTTGTATCAGGAACAATTTGAGGAGCTCTGTCAGCTGATGACGAGCTATACATCCTTATTGGAAACAGACATTGCCTTGATGGCAGCTACAGGAACAGAATTGGCTCGTACAGATACTGTATTGGGACAAACGATGTTTCCTGGCTTGCAGTAGGGAGGTGCCATGAGTTATAAGATAACATTTGATGATATCACCTCTGTTCAAGTGGAAAGTCAAAAGACGATGAATGCTTGGGGAGAGGCCATCAATAATCTCAATACCGCTATGACGGAATTTATCAATAACACTAATCTCCAAGGGCAGGCCATCTCGAGTATGCGCACCTACCTAGTAGAGGTGCATGGAACCCTCCTTCAAACTCTGGTCAACTTGATGAATGATTACTCATCTAACCTCTTGCTTTACAAGGATGG
>CAJNCX010000024.1:0-844 GCA_905221365.1 bacterium | reverse complement strand
CGTCTGTATCAGCTAGCCAATCAGCATCAGTATCTGCAAGTCAATCAGCTTCAGCATCAGTATCTGCAAGCCAATCAGCAAGCGCATCAGTAAGCTCAAGCCAATCCGCTTCAGCTTCTGTAAGTGCAAGCCAATCAACTAGCGCATCAGTATCTGCAAGTCAATCAGCTTCAGCATCAGTATCAGCTAGTCAATCAGCTTCAGCATCAGTAAGCTCAAGTCAATCAGCTAGCGCATCAGTATCTGCAAGCCAATCAGCTAGCGCATCTGTATCAGCAAGCCAATCAACTTCAGCATCAGTATCTGCAAGCCAATCAGCTTCAGCATCAGTATCTGCAAGTGAATCAACTTCAGCATCAGTATCTGCAAGTGAATCAGCTTCAGCATCAGTAAGCTCAAGTGAATCAACTTCAGCATCAGTAAGTGCAAGTCAATCAACTAGCGCATCAGTAAGTGCAAGTGAATCAACTTCAGCATCAGTAAGCTCAAGTCAATCAGCTTCAGCATCAGTATCTGCAAGCCAAAGCACTTCAGCATCAGTATCTGCAAGCCAAAGCGCTTCAGCATCAGTATCAGCTAGCCAATCAGCTTCAGCATCTGTATCAGCTAGTCAATCAGCTTCAGCATCAGTAAGCTCAAGTGAATCAGCTTCAGCGTCTGTATCAGCTAGCCAATCAGCATCAGTATCTGCAAGTCAATCAGCTTCAGCATCAGTATCTGCTAGCCAATCAGCAAGCGCATCAGTAAGCTCAAGCCAATCAGCTTCAGCTTCTGTAAGTGCAAGCCAATCAACTAGCGCATCAGTATCTGCAAGTCAATCAGCTTCAGCATCAGTATCAGCTAG
>CAJNCX010000023.1:0-932 GCA_905221365.1 bacterium | reverse complement strand
ATCTGATAGTAACCATCCTTGTAAAGCAAGAGGTTAGATGAGTAATCATTCATCAAGTTGACCAGAGTTTGAAGGAGAGTTCCATGCACCTCTACTAGGTAGGTGCGCATACTCGAGATGGCTTGCCCTTGGAAGTTGGTGTTATTGATAAACTCCGTCATAGCGGTATTGAGATTATTGATGGCCTCTCCCCAAGCATTCATCGTCTTTTGACTTTCTACTTGAACAGAGGTAATATCATCAAATGTTATCTTGTAACTCATGGCACCTCCCTACTGCAAACCAGAAAACAGAGTTTGTCCCAATACTGTATCTGTACGGGCCAACTCTTTTCCTGTAGCTGCCATCAAGGCGATGTCCGCTCCCAATAAGGATGTATAGCTCGTCATCAGCTGACAGAGCTCCTCAAATTGTTCCTGATACAAATCGAGCACCTTGGATTCTGATGTCGTTTTAAAGGTTGGCTTACTCACTCCCGCTAGACTAGCCTGAGCCTTGGTCAAACTACTGATATGCGAGTTAAACAGAACCTCGGATAATTGAATCGTTCCATACATGACCTTACCCCTCCTTCGTATGTAGTAGCTTCTCGATGAAATTCCCCAGATTGTTAATCTGACTCTGACACCAGCCAATAATGCCGTTTTCTTCGTTCTTTTGATTCTCTAGTCTAGTGATTTCATCACAGATGGCATCATAGAAGGTATTCATCTCCGTTTGAAAACTCGTGTAGTCACTAGAGAAGGTTTCCCACTGCTTGGTGAAATCATCTTTTTGCTTGCCTTGCCATTCTGGCTGAATGTTTCGGTGCATGATGGGATACTTGATATTGTGAACATTCTGTTGGATTTCCCCTACAGACTTCTTGGCCGTGCGAAGACGTTCCAATTTTTCATCAATAGAAGTAATTCGGGATTGGGCGGAGGAGATGC
>CAJNCX010000022.1:0-1002 GCA_905221365.1 bacterium | reverse complement strand
TGAAGCTGACACGCTGTTACTCAAGCTTGTGCTTGCTGATTCAGATGCACTGATTGATGCGGATACGCTGTTGCTCATGCTTGTGCTTGCTGATTCAGATGCACTAATTGAAGCAGACACGCTGTTGCTCAAGCTTGTGCTTGCTGAGTGGCTCGCACTAATTGAAGCTGACACGCTGTTGCTCAAGCTTGTGCTTGCTGATTGACTTGCACTAATTGAAGCAGACACGCTGTTGCTCATGCTTGTGCTTGCTGATTGGCTCGCACTGATTGACGCTGATACGCTGGTGCTCAAGCTTGTGCTTGCTGATTCAGATGCACTGATTGAGGCAGACACGCTGTTGCTCAAGCTTGTGCTTGCTGATTGGCTAGCACTGATTGATGCAGATACGCTGTTGCTCAAGCTTGTGCTTGCTGATACTGAAGCACTGATTGATGCAGACACGCTGTTGCTCAAGCTTGTGCTTGCTGATTGGCTCGCACTGATTGACGCTGATACGCTGGTGCTCAAGCTTGTGCTTGCTGATTGGCTCGCACTAATTGAGGCTGACACGCTATTGCTCAAGCTTGTGCTTGCTGATTGGCTCGCACTGATTGATGCAGACACGCTGTTGCTCAAGCTTGTGCTTACTGAGTGGCTCGCACTAATTGAAGCAGATACGCTGTTACTCAAGCTTGTGCTTGCTGATTCAGATGCACTAATTGATGCAGACACGCTATTGCTCAAGCTTGTGCTTGCTGATTGGCTCGCACTAATTGATGCAGATACGCTGTTACTCAAGCTTGTGCTTGCTGATTCAGATGCACTGATTGAGGCTGATACGCTGTTGCTCAAGCTTGTGCTTGCTGATTCAGATGCACTGATTGATGCAGATACGCTGTTGCTCAAGCTTGTGCTTGCTGATTCAGATGCACTGATTGAAGCAGATACGCTGTTGCTCAAGCTTGTGCTTGCTGAGTGGCTAGCACTAATTGAAGCTGACACGCTGTTACTCAAGCTTGT
>CAJNCX010000021.1:0-1085 GCA_905221365.1 bacterium | reverse complement strand
CTCCTTCAAACTCTGGTCAACTTGATGAATGATTACTCATCTAACCTCTTGCTTTACAAGGATGGTTACTATCAGATTGATTCCAGCAATCATGCAAAGCTACCAGGTCAGGAGTTTACACGTCTTCATAGTGATTTAAAGAGTTCACGGGACAATCTAAAGAGTGAGATTGAGCTCTTGAACACGACCAAGGACAAGATTTCAGATTTGGTAAGCTATTCAGGAAGTAGTCATACCAGTACGGTCATGGACTATAACTTCCTCATGAATCAGATCAAGAACTTGGACAGCTCCATCATCCAGTACGAGAGTAACCATGCGGGTCAGGATTTGGTCGCCTTTAAGGAACTTCTAGCTGCGACCAAGGCCTTGATAGCGGAGCATACAGGGAAGACACGTACGGTGGGAAGCTATCAGTCAGGAGACTTTGCGAAACTCAAGTCTGTCCAACGCTTTGCGATGGCTTACCAACAGGCAACCAAGCAGATGGAGAGTCGCGTTGAGCGCGTACAAGCAGCCCAGGAGAGAGACAAGGTTCGTTTTGAAGCCTTGGCTGCGGAGGATCGAGCCAAGAAGGGTTGGATAGACCTGGGTCTTGGTGTGGTGACCTTTGCGATTGGTGCTTTAGCGATTTGGGCAACTATGGGTGCAGCGACACCCTTAGTTGTTGGATTTGGCCTAACTGCAGGTCTGGGGACAACGGCCTATGGGGCGTCAAATATGTACGAGGCAGGTCAGAATATCCAACTTGGGAATGCAGGGGATATCCATACCAAGGCAAAAAATCCTATCCGAGATACGCTTTTCATGGGGAATGACAAGCTGTATCATCAGGTTGGTGGGCTCTTTGTGACGGCGAGTGCTATCATGATTCCCATAGGGCAGACCCAGAGCGTTGTCAAAGGCTTGACTCAGTTTGCGATAGGGGAAGCAGGGGCCTATACAACGGGTCAGGTTGCCTATCATGGGACCAAGCTCTTAGGTGGAAGTGAAGAAGATGCCCAAACCGCAAACTTTATCGGGAACATTATAGGAGGCTATGCGACCTCCTCAGCAGCCAGCAAGTTTAGTCTCAATAAGGTGAA
>CAJNCX010000020.1:0-1659 GCA_905221365.1 bacterium | reverse complement strand
GCCAATTTTACAAAAGTGTCATAATTGTTCGCTACTAGATCTTGGTAGGCGCCTATAAAGAGCAAGGTTACTCCATAGCGAGGACCTTCCGTAAGAAGTTCTGTAGAAAAGTGGACTTCCCGAATCCTGGACTAGAAACTAATAGAATATGTCCTCTTTGTTCCATATTGAAATAAAGGGGGGATTGTTTTTGATACAGATACAATTAATATTTAAAAGCATTTAAAATACTAATCAAAGGGAGATAATCCCATTATACCATAGAATATCAACCGACTTAAAAAAGAGCGAACGTTCGCTCTCTTTTAATCACTATGAAAACACATACCCTCCTAGCAAGTAGCTTTGCATAAAGGGCATTTTCAATTTGGTAGTAACTGTCCTTGTAAAACTATAGTTTAAACAGATTTTACAACCAACCCTTAGCTTTTAAAAACTCATCTGGGATGCGTAATTCAATCTCTGCCATGATTGCTTTTAAGTAGTTATCCCAATCCTTTGTTCCCATGTAGCTACGCATTTTGCTTTCAAGCGATGCCCCAAATTCATCATTCAAAACAATAGAGAATCCGCATAAATCATTATCGTAATTAAATTGAACCCAATAGTAATCATAGGCTCTAAATATGAGACGTAATATATAATGATTTGGGACATCAACCAACTCACAAATGGTTACATCAGAGGCCCTATCTCCAAAGGAACGCTGAATCCGTTCAATCACTTCCTGTTTTATAGCTTCCATACTTTCTTGAGCCATACCAACACCTCTTTCTCTTTTATCGCCAACCCTTGGCTTTTAAATATTTCTCTGGAATATGAGACTCAATTTCTAACATGATTTCTTTTAAATAACTGTCCCAATCGCTTATTTCACTGTAACGACTATTTCCCTTAGAAAGCAGTAAACCCTCATCACCATTGAAAAAAACATAAATCTCGAACAAATCGTTCTCGTACTGAAATTTTACCCCAGCAAAATTATAGATACGAAACTTAAGTTTAAATGTATGATAATTTGGTTCATCAACTATATCGTATATACTAATCGTTCCAATCCGATTGGCATATACTCTTTCCAATATATCACAGAATTCGTCTGATAAAATATCCATATTATTTAATTCCATACCAGTATCCCTCTCTTGGTTTCAATCGCTTATATCCATGTTGTTCTCGTAAATAATCCCATTCCCATCTTATAGCTGATCTTTCGTACTGAGGAAGTTCTGGATCATGAGAAAATCGAATGGTCTTGCCTTGCGCAACTGCATCATCTAATGCTGGCTTATTAAATGCTTCAAACATTTGTTCTCCACGGCTGTCTAAATGATAAGCCTCCGTCAATTTATTCCAATCATCACCTAAGCTAAAGTAAGTAGTATCGCCAGCCTTGCTGATGTATGAATTTGGACCAGGTGTACTCCAATCTTGAGTACCGTCAGGTCTAATTGTAGGTTCATATTTACCTAATGTCATTGTATCCGACTCAGGGTTGATGACACTCTTCGTCCGATACATTTCATACTCTTCCAGTGGCATATTTTTTATTGGAGATGTTGTTGATTTAGCCTGTGGATTTTTCACCTTATTGAGACTAAACTTGCTGGCTGCTGAGGAGGTCGCATAGCCTCCTATAATGTTCCCGATAAAGTTTGC
>CAJNCX010000019.1:0-1699 GCA_905221365.1 bacterium | reverse complement strand
GCTGAAGCTGATTCACTTGCAGATACTGATGCGCTAGTTGATTGGCTAGCTGATACAGACGCTGAAGCTGATTGACTAGCTGATACAGATGCTGAAGTGCTTTGGCTAGCTGATACAGACGCTGAAGCTGATTGGCTTGCAGATACTGATGCGCTAGTTGATTGGCTTGCTGATACAGATGCTGAAGCTGATTGGCTTGAGCTTACTGATGCGCTAGCTGATTGGCTAGCTGATACTGATGCTGAAGCTGATTGACTTGAGCTTACTGATGCTGAAGCTGATTGACTTGAGCTTACTGATGCTGAAGCTGATTGGCTTGAGCTTACTGATGCGCTAGCTGATTGGCTTGCAGATACTGATGCTGAAGCGCTTTGGCTTGCTGATACTGATGCTGAAGCTGATTGGCTAGCTGATACAGATGCTGAAGTGCTTTGGCTAGCTGATACTGAAGCTGAAGTTGATTCACTTGCAGATACTGATGCGCTAGCTGATACTGAAGCTGAAGTTGATTCACTTGCAGATACTGATGCGCTAGCTGATACTGAAGCTGAAGTTGATTCACTTGCAGATACTGATGCGCTAGCTGATACTGAAGCTGAAGTTGATTCACTTGCAGATACTGATGCGCTAGCTGATTGGCTTGCAGATACTGATGCTGAAGCTGATTGACTAGCACTTACTGATGCGCTAGTTGATTGGCTTGCTGATACTGATGCTGAAGTTGATTGACTTGCAGATACAGACGCTGAAGCGGATTCACTTGCAGATACTGATGCTGAAGCTGATTGGCTTACAGATACTGATGCTGAAGCTGATTGACTAGCACTTACTGATGCGCTAGTTGATTGACTTGCTGATACAGACGCTGAAGCTGATTGGCTTACAGATACTGATGCTGAAGCTGATTGACTAGCACTTACTGATGCGCTAGTTGATTGGCTTGCTGATACTGATGCTGAAGCTGATTGGCTTGCAGATACTGATGCTGAAGCTGATTGACTTGCAGATACTGATGCGCTAGTTGATTGACTTGCAGATACTGATGCTGAAGCTGATTCACTTGCAGATACTGATGCTGAAGCTGATTCACTTGAGCTTACTGATGCGCTAGTTGATTGGCTTGCTGATACAGATGCTGAAGCTGATTGACTTGCAGATACAGATGCTGAAGCTGATTGACTTGAGCTTACAGAAGCTGAAGCTGATTGACTTGAGCTTACTGATGCGCTAGTTGATTGGCTAGCTGATACAGAAGCTGAAGCTGATTGACTAGCTGATACAGATGCTGAAGCTGATTGACTTGAGCTTACAGAAGCTGAAGCTGATTGACTTGCAGATACTGATGCGCTAGTTGATTGGCTAGCTGATACAGAAGCTGAAGCTGATTGACTTGCAGATACTGATGCTGAAGCTGATTGACTTGCAGATACTGATGCTGAAGCTGATTGACTTGAGCTTACTGATGCTGAAGCTGATTGACTTGAGCTTACTGATGCGCTAGTTGATTGGCTAGCTGATACAGATGCTGATTGGCTTGCACTTACCGATGCTGAAGCGCTTTGGCTCGCACTAATTGACGCAGAGTGGCTCGCGCTTGCTGAGATAGAAGCTGAGTTCTGGTCGTTAGATGCTGAAGCTGAAGCACTTTGGCTCGCGCTTACTGATGCTGAAGTACTTTGACTTGCTGATACTGAAGCTG
>CAJNCX010000018.1:0-2314 GCA_905221365.1 bacterium | reverse complement strand
CTGAAGCTGATTCGCTTGTGCTTACTGATGCGCTTGCTGATTGGCTTGCACTTACTGATGCTGAAGCGCTTTGGCTAGCTGATACTGACGCTGAAGCTGATTGACTTGCACTTACTGATGCTGAAGCTGATTGACTAGCTGATACAGATGCTGAAGCGCTTTGGCTTGCTGATACTGATGCTGAAGCGCTTTGGCTTGCAGATACTGATGCTGAAGCTGATTCGCTTGAGCTTACTGATGCTGAAGCACTTTGGCTAGCTGATACTGATGCTGAAGCTGATTGGCTAGCTGATACTGATGCTGAAGCGCTTTGGCTTGCAGATACTGATGCTGAAGCTGATTCGCTTGAGCTTACTGATGCTGAAGCACTTTGGCTAGCTGATACTGATGCTGAAGCTGATTGGCTAGCTGATACTGATGCTGAAGCGCTTTGGCTTGCAGATACTGATGCTGAAGCTGATTCGCTTGAGCTTACTGATGCTGAAGCACTTTGGCTAGCTGATACTGATGCTGAAGCTGATTGGCTTGCTGATACTGATGCTGAAGCGCTTTGGCTTGCAGATACTGATGCTGAAGCTGATTCGCTTGAGCTTACTGATGCTGAAGCACTTTGGCTAGCTGATACTGATGCTGAAGCTGATTGGCTAGCTGATACTGATGCTGAAGCGCTTTGGCTTGCAGATACTGATGCTGAAGCTGATTCGCTTGAGCTTACTGATGCTGAAGTTGATTGACTTGCAGATACTGATGCTGAAGCGCTTTGGCTTGCAGATACTGATGCTGAAGCTGATTCGCTTGAGCTTACTGATGCTGAAGTTGATTGACTTGCAGATACTGATGCTGAAGCGCTTTGGCTTGCAGATACTGATGCTGAAGCTGATTCGCTTGAGCTTACTGATGCTGAAGTTGATTGACTTGCAGATACAGACGCTGAAGCGGATTGACTTGCAGATACTGATGCTGAAGCTGATTGACTTGAGCTTACTGATGCGCTAGCTGATTCACTTGCAGATACTGACGCTGAAGCTGATTGGCTAGCTGATACTGACGCTGAAGCGGATTGACTTGCAGATACTGATGCTGAAGCTGATTGACTTGCAGATACTGACGCTGAAGCTGATTGGCTAGCTGATACTGACGCTGAAGCTGATTGACTTGCAGATACTGATGCTGAAGCTGATTGACTTGCAGATACTGACGCTGAAGCTGATTCACTGGAGCTTACTGATGCGCTTGCTGATTGGCTTGCAGATACAGACGCTGAAGCTGATTGACTTGCAGATACAGACGCTGAAGCGCTTTGGCTAGCTGATACTGATGCGCTAGTTGATTCGCTTGCACTTACTGATGCTGAAGCGCTTTGGCTAGCTGATACTGATGCGCTTGCTGATTGGCTTGCTGATACTGATGCTGAAGCTGATTCGCTTGTGCTTACTGATGCGCTTGCTGATTGGCTTGCACTTACTGATGCTGAAGCGCTTTGGCTAGCTGATACTGACGCTGAAGCGGATTGACTTGCACTTACTGATGCTGAAGCGGATTGACTTGCAGATACAGACACTGAAGCTGATTGGCTAGCTGATACTGATGCTGAAGCGCTTTGGCTTGCAGATACTGATGCTGAAGTTGATTCACTTGCACTTACTGATGCGCTAGCTGATTCGCTTGTGCTTACTGATGCGCTTGCTGATTGGCTTGCAGATACAGATGCTGAAGCGCTTTGGCTAGCTGATACTGATGCGCTTGCTGATTGGCTTGCTGATACTGATGCTGAAGTTGATTCACTTGCACTTACTGATGCTGAAGTTGATTCACTTGAGCTTACTGATGCTGAAGCGCTTTGGCTAGCTGATACTGATGCGCTTGCTGATTGGCTTGCAGATACAGATGCGCTAGTTGATTGGCTTGCTGATACTGATGCTGAAGTTGATTCACTTGAGCTTACTGATGCGCTTGCTGATTGACTTGCAGATACAGACGCTGAAGCTGATTGGCTAGCTGATACTGATGCGCTAGTTGATTCGCTTGAGCTTACTGATGCTGAAGCTGATTCACTTGCAGATACAGACACTGAAGCTGATTGACTTGAGCTTACTGATGCGCTAGCTGATTCGCTTGCACTTACAGATGCTGAAGTTGATTCACTTGCACTTACTGATGCTGAAGCTGATTCACTTGCAGATACAGACACTGAAGCTGATTGACTTGCAGATACAGACGCTGAAGCGCTTTGGCTTGCTGATACTGATGCGCTAGTTGATTCGCTTGAGCTTACTGATGCTGAAGCTGATTCACTTGCAGATACAGACGCTGA
>CAJNCX010000017.1:0-2489 GCA_905221365.1 bacterium | reverse complement strand
TGGCTTGCAGATACTGATGCTGAAGCTGATTCACTTGCAGATACTGATGCGCTAGTTGATTGGCTTGCAGATACTGATGCTGAAGCTGATTGGCTTGCTGATACTGATGCTGAAGCTGATTCACTTGAGCTTACTGATGCGCTAGTTGATTGGCTAGCTGATACAGACGCTGAAGTTGATTGACTTGCTGATACTGATGCTGAAGTTGATTCACTTGCAGATACTGATGCGCTAGTTGATTGACTTGAGCTTACAGAAGCTGAAGCTGATTCACTTGCAGATACAGACGCTGAAGCTGATTCACTTGAGCTTACTGATGCTGAAGTACTTTGACTTGCTGATACTGAAGCTGAAGCTGATTGGCTAGCTGATACAGATGCTGATTGGCTTGCACTTACTGATGCTGAAGCTGATTGACTAGCTGATACAGATGCTGAAGTGCTTTGGCTTGCAGATACTGATGCTGAAGCTGATTCACTTGCAGATACTGATGCGCTAACTGATTGACTTGAGCTTACAGAAGCTGAAGCTGATTGACTAGCTGATACAGAAGCTGAAGCGCTTTGGCTTGCAGATACTGATGTTGAAGCACTTTGACTAGCTGATTCTGAGGCGCTTGCTGATTGGCTAGCTGATACAGATGCTGAGTGACTTGCACTTACTGATGCTGAAGCACTTTGGCTTGAGCTTACTGATGCACTTACGCTTGCACTTGCTGAAGCACTTTGGCTCGCGCTTGCTGAAGCACTTTGGCTCGCGCTTGCTGAGCTTGATGCTGATTGGCTAGCACTGATGCTTGCTGAAATTGATGCTGAAGCGCTTTGGCTCGCACTAATTGACGCAGAGTGGCTCGCGCTTGCTGAGATAGACGCTGAGTTCTGGTTGTTAGATGCTGAAGCTGAAGCTGATTGGCTTGCAGATACTGATGTTGAAGCACTTTGACTAGCTGATTCTGAGGCGCTTGCTGATTGGCTAGCTGATACAGATGCTGAGTGACTTGCACTTACTGATGCTGAAGCACTTTGGCTTGAGCTTACTGATGCACTTACGCTTGCACTTGCTGAAGCACTTTGGCTTGCTGTTGCTGAGCTTGATGCTGATTGGCTAGCACTGATGCTTGCTGAAATCGATGCTGAAGCGCTTTGGCTCGCGCTTGCTGAAGCACTTTGGCTCGCGCTTGCTGAGATAGACGCTGAGTTCTGGTTGTTAGATGCTGAAGCTGAAGCTGATTGGCTTGCAGATACTGATGTTGAAGCACTTTGACTAGCTGATTCTGAGGCGCTTGCTGATTGGCTAGCTGATACAGATGCTGAGTGACTTGCACTTACTGATGCTGAAGCTGATTGGCTTGAGCTTACAGAAGCACTTACGCTCGCACTTGCTGAAGCACTTTGGCTCGCGCTTGCTGAGCTTGATGCTGATTGGCTTGCACTGATGCTTGCACTTACTGATGCTGAAGCGCTTTGGCTTGCACTAATTGACGCAGACTGGCTCGCGCTTGCTGAGATAGAAGCTGAGTTCTGGTTGTTAGATGCTGAAGCTGAAGCTGATTGGCTTGCACTTACTGATGTTGAAGCACTTTGACTAGCTGATTCTGATGCGCTTGCTGATTGGCTAGCTGATACAGATGCTGAGTGACTTGCACTTACTGATGCTGAAGCTGATTGGCTTGAGCTTACAGAAGCACTTACGCTTGCACTTGCTGAGGCACTTTGGCTCGCACTTGCTGAGCTTGATGCTGATTGGCTAGCACTGATGCTTGCTGAAATCGATGCTGAAGCGCTTTGGCTCGCACTAATTGACGCAGAGTGGCTCGCGCTTGCTGAGATAGACGCTGAGTTCTGGTTGTTAGATGCTGAAGCTGAAGCTGATTGGCTTGCAGATACTGATGTTGAAGCACTTTGACTAGCTGATTCTGAGGCGCTTGCTGATTGGCTAGCTGATACAGATGCTGAGTGACTTGCACTTACTGATGCTGAAGCACTTTGGCTTGAGCTTACTGATGCACTTACGCTTGCACTTGCTGAGGCACTTTGGCTCGCGCTTGCTGAGCTTGATGCTGATTGGCTTGCACTGATGCTTGCACTTACTGATGCTGAAGCGCTTTGGCTTGCACTAATTGACGCAGACTGGCTCGCGCTTGCTGAGATAGAAGCTGAGTTCTGGTTGTTAGATGCTGAAGCTGAGGCACTTTGGCTAGCTGATTCTGATGCGCTTGCTGATTGGCTTGCTGATACAGATGCTGAGTGACTTGCAGATACTGATGCGCTAGCTGATTGGCTTGAGCTTACAGAAGCACTTACGCTTGCACTTGCTGAGGCACTTTGGCTCGCGCTTGCTGAGCTTGATGCTGATTGGCTTGCACTGATGCTTGCACTTACTGATGCTGAAGCGCTTTGGCTTGCACTAATTGACGCAGACTGGCTCGCGCTTGCTGAGATAGAAGCTGAGTTCTGGTTGTTAGATGCTGAAGCTGAGGCACTTTGGCT
>CAJNCX010000016.1:0-3014 GCA_905221365.1 bacterium | reverse complement strand
GCTGATACTGATGCGCTAGTTGATTCGCTTGAGCTTACTGATGCTGAAGCTGATTCACTTGCAGATACAGACGCTGAAGCTGATTCACTTGAGCTTACTGATGCGCTTGCTGATTGGCTAGCTGATACTGATGCTGAAGCTGATTCGCTTGAGCTTACTGATGCGCTAGTTGATTGACTTGCACTTACTGATGCGCTAGCTGATTCGCTTGCACTTACAGATGCTGAAGTTGATTCGCTTGCACTTACAGATGCTGAAGCGCTTTGGCTTGCAGATACAGATTCGCTAGTTGATTGACTTGCAGATACAGATGCTGAAGCGGATTGACTTGCAGATACAGACACTGAAGCTGATTGACTTGAGCTTACTGATGCGCTAGCTGATTCGCTTGCACTTACAGATGCTGAAGTTGATTCACTTGCACTTACTGATGCGCTAGCTGATTCGCTTGTGCTTACTGATGCGCTAGCTGATTGACTTGCAGATACTGACGCTGAAGCGGATTGGCTAGCTGATACTGATGCTGAAGCGCTTTGGCTAGCTGATACTGACGCTGAAGCTGATTGACTTGCACTTACTGATGCTGAAGCTGATTGACTAGCTGATACAGATGCTGAAGCTGATTGGCTAGCTGATACTAATGCTGAAGCGCTTTGGCTTGCAGATACTGATGCTGAAGTGCTTTGGCTTGCAGATACTGATGCTGAAGCTGATTGACTTGAGCTTACTGATGCTGAAGTTGATTCACTTGCACTTACTGATGCGCTAGTTGATTGACTTGCACTTACTGATGCTGAAGTTGATTCACTTGAGCTTACTGATGCTGAAGCTGATTCACTTGCAGATACTGATGCTGAAGTTGATTCACTTGCAGATACTGATGCTGAAGCTGATTCACTTGCAGATACTGATGCTGAAGCGGATTGACTTGCAGATACAGACACTGAAGCTGATTGACTTGAGCTTACAGAAGCACTTACGCTTGCACTTGCTGAGGCACTTTGGCTCGCGCTTGCTGAGCTTGATGCTGAAGTTGATTCACTTGCACTTACTGATGCGCTAGCTGATTCGCTTGCACTTACAGATGCTGAAGTTGATTCACTTGCACTTACTGATGCGCTAGCTGATTCGCTTGTGCTTACTGATGCGCTAGCTGATTGACTTGCAGATACAGACGCTGAAGCGCTTTGGCTTGCTGATACTGATGCGCTTGCTGATTGACTTGAGCTTACTGATGCGCTAGTTGATTGACTTGCACTTACTGATGCTGAAGTTGATTCACTTGCACTTACTGATGCTGAAGTTGATTCACTTGAGCTTACTGATGCTGAAGCGCTTTGGCTAGCTGATACTGATGCGCTTGCTGATTGGCTTGCTGATACTGATGCGCTAGTTGATTGGCTTGCTGATACTGATGCTGAAGTTGATTCACTTGAGCTTACTGATGCGCTTGCTGATTGACTTGCAGATACAGACGCTGAAGCTGATTGGCTAGCTGATACTGATGCGCTAGTTGATTCGCTTGAGCTTACTGATGCTGAAGCTGATTCACTTGCAGATACAGACGCTGAAGCTGATTCACTTGAGCTTACTGATGCGCTTGCTGATTGGCTTGCTGATACTGATGCTGAAGCTGATTCGCTTGAGCTTACTGATGCGCTAGTTGATTGACTTGCACTTACTGATGCGCTAGCTGATTCGCTTGCACTTACAGATGCTGAAGTTGATTCGCTTGCACTTACAGATGCTGAAGCTGATTGGCTAGCTGATACTGATGCTGAAGTTGATTCACTTGAGCTTACTGATGCTGAAGCGCTTTGGCTTGCAGATACAGATGCGCTAGTTGATTGGCTTGCTGATACTGATGCTGAAGTTGATTCACTTGCACTTACTGATGCTGAAGTTGATTCACTTGAGCTTACTGATGCTGAAGCGCTTTGGCTAGCTGATACTGATGCGCTTGCTGATTGGCTTGCAGATACAGATGCGCTAGTTGATTGGCTTGCTGATACTGATGCTGAAGTTGATTCACTTGAGCTTACTGATGCGCTTGCTGATTGACTTGCAGATACAGACGCTGAAGCGCTTTGGCTAGCTGATACTGATGCGCTAGTTGATTCGCTTGAGCTTACTGATGCTGAAGCTGATTCACTTGCAGATACAGACACTGAAGCTGATTGACTTGAGCTTACTGATGCGCTAGCTGATTCGCTTGCACTTACAGATGCTGAAGTTGATTCACTTGCACTTACTGATGCGCTAGCTGATTGACTTGAGCTTACTGATGCGCTAGCTGATTGACTTGCAGATACAGACGCTGAAGCGCTTTGGCTTGCAGATACTGATGCGCTAGTTGATTGACTTGCTGACACAGATGCTGAAGCGCTTTGGCTTGCAGATACTGATGCTGAAGCTGATTGGCTTGCTGATACTGATGCTGAAGCTGATTCACTTGCAGATACTGATGCTGAAGTTGATTCACTTGCAGATACTGATGCTGAAGTTGATTCACTTGCAGATACTGATGCGCTAGTTGATTGGCTTGCACTTACTGATGCGCTAGTTGATTGGCTTGCACTTACTGATGCGCTAGTTGATTGGCTAGCTGATACTGATGCGCTAGCTGATTCGCTTGAGCTTACTGATGCTGAAGCTGATTGACTTGCAGATACTGATGCTGAAGTTGATTCACTTGCACTTACTGATGCGCTAGTTGATTGGCTTGCTGATACTGATGCTGAAGCGCTTTGGCTAGCACTTACTGATGCGCTAGTTGATTGGCTTGCTGATACTGATGCTGAAGCTGATTCACTTGCAGATACAGACGCTGAAGCGGATTCACTTGCAGATACAGACGCTGAAGCTGATTCACTTGAGCTTACTGATGCGCTAGTTGATTGACTTGCAGATACAGACGCTGAAGCTGATTGGCTAGCTGATACTGATGCTGAAGTTGATTCACTTGCACTTACTGATGCTGAAGTTGATTCACTTGAGCTTACTGATGCTGAAGC
>CAJNCX010000015.1:0-5157 GCA_905221365.1 bacterium | reverse complement strand
TTGCTTGCCTTGCCATTCCGGCTGAATGTTTCGGTGCATGATGGGATACTTGATATTGTGAACATTCTGTTGGATTTGAAGAGAATTCTATTTAAAGCAAGAGTTTACCAATAAAATATTAGTAAACTCTTGCTTCATTCAATTTCAACATCGATGGAAAGAGCTATTTTAATCTTTGCTCGCTAGAATTTCAGCCCCTTCAGGTAATATTTCTTCCAGTTCAGCCTTTGTGAATAAACCTTGCGCTTTAGGATTTCCTCTTAAAGCTTCTGGATATTGCCTCAAGAAATTTCTATTAGCTTCTTCTTGTGTCACGTTCGGTGGCCAACAGTCTTTTTTTAGCTTAAAATGAATTTCTTTAAGTGTTTTTTCTCCAGACTTTAATAATTGAAATAGTTCTAATGGTAATTCATATACTACCCTCTGTTCAGCTATTCCTCCTTCATCTGTAACAAAAAAATATTTCTCATGATGTCGCCAAACATGTTGTCCATAACCTTTTATTTCCTTAAACTTACTAACATCTTCCCAAGTTAATTTACTATGTTCCATGTATGATCTCCACTCTTTGTACTAATATCTTTCATTACGCCTTCTGGCATATCTCCCGGATATGTTCTTCCACCTGGACGCCACCAGTTATTGGCTCCAGCTTCATTACCACTTGGTATTGAAATACCTTTTTCTGCTACTACTTCTGGAGTGACATCCAAACGATAAAGTGGACCATCTCCTAAGTACCCCTCATCAAATCCTAACAATGTTTCGTAAATACGATTATCCCCTCTAGCAATGTCTTGAATGATATCTGCATGGTCCTTACTTAACCAAAAACTTGTTCCATCATTACCCCCAACAATACCCTCATTCCAACTCTCGCTAGGCTGAAATTTTTGAAATTTAGCAGCTCCATTATCAAATAAATGCTTATGCGCCTCTAGGTATTCAGGGTGTAAGTATCCTTCTGGTTCAGGACGGGGAGTAATTTCTGTATCAATTGCTTCAATATTTTTAAAAACAGACTGTTGATCCAGGCCATCTATCATTTTTATTTTGGGTGCTTTTTCAGAAATTTCCAACACTCTTACTCAATCTGAAGGACTAATACCTGCCTCCGCATATTTGTGCCATTGAAGATATCTCTGACGGTCCATCGGCTCCATACCCATCAAGGTTTTCTGAAATTTCTCCTTCACCAGATATTGGTCAAAGTTACTGGATTTCCTTGCAAGCCTGCTTTCTTCCAGATTTTTCAGAATCTGTTCTCGGTTATACTTTGGTGCCTCGACCTCTACTTTCACCTTATTGAGACTAAACTTGCTGGCTGCTGAGGAGGCCGCATAGCCTCCTATAATGTTCCCGATAAAGTTTGCGGTTTGGGCATCTTCCTCGCTTCCACCTAGGAGCTTAGTCCCATGATAGGCAACCTGACCCGTTGTATAAGCACCGGCTTCCCCTATCGCAAACTGGGTCAAGCCCTTGACAACACTCTGGGTCTGTCCTATGGGAATCATGATAGAACTTGCCGTCACAAAGATCCCACCAACCTGATGATACAGCTTGTCATTGCCCATGAAAAGCGTATCTCGGATAAAGTTTTTTGCCTTGGTATGGCCATCCCCTGCATTCCCAAGTTGGATATTATGAATCCCTTCCCCTGCATTAGAGGTCCCATAGGCAAACGTTCCAAGTCCAGCCGTTAAGCCAAACCCAAAAACCAAAGGTGTCGCAGACCCCATAGTTCCTACAATCGCGAGAACCCCAATCGCAGCTGTCAGCACACCAAGACCCAAGTCTATCCAACCCTTCTTAGCTCGATCCTCCGCAGCCAAGGCTTCAAAACGGACCTTGTCCCGCTCCTGAGCGGCTTTCACTCGTTCAACGCGACTCTCCATCTGCTTGGTCGCCTGTTGGTAGGCTATCGCAAAGCGTTGAACAGATTGGAGTTTGGCAAAATCTCCTGACTGATAAGTCCCTACCGTACGTGTCTTCCCTGCATGTTCCGCTATCAAGGCCTTGGTCGCAGCCAGAAGTTCCTTAAAGGCGACCAAATCCTGGCCCGCATGGCTGATTTCGTACTGGATGATGGAGTAGTGAGCAGTCACTCTACCTTGAAGAGAATTCTATTTAAAGCAAGAGCTTACCAATAAAATATTAGTAAACTCTTGTTTCATTCAATTTTAACATTGATGGAAAGGGCTATTTTAATCTTTGCTCGCTAGAATTTCAGCCCCTTCGGGTAATACTTCTTCCAGTTCAGCCTTTGTGAATAAACCTTGCGCTTCAGGATTTCCTCTTAAAGCTTCTGGATATTGCCTCAAGAAATTTCTATCAGCTTCTTCTTGTGTCACATTCGGTGGCCAACAGTCATTCTGAGCTTTAAATAACAAATCATTTCCTGAGCGCTCCCCAGATAGATATGCTTCAAAATCTGTAGCGTTTATCACAAATACTCGTCTCACAGATGCAATACCAAGTTCAAAAAACGTGTAGTATCTTCCATTGTGCTCCCGAATATAAAGATTGTCTGGCGTATGGACCGCCTTAAAGTTCTCATACTCTTCCCAAGTTATTTTGGTTAAACTCATTTTAATCACCTCCTAATTTTCTAATTGTGAATTCTCCCCATGGCACTTCATCAATAACTGCTTCTGGCATATTTCCTGGATAAGTACGACCACCTGGTTTCCAATATCCTTTAAAAGCTGATGCTTCATTACCACTCGGAACTTTCAAATTCTTAATTGAATCATAAGGGATATCTATTGCCACAGGTACATCACCTAAATCGCCAGGATGTAACCCTAGCAAATCCTCAAGAAGTCTAGGATTGCCTTTGCTTACATCAATTAATGTTTCGCCTACATCTTTAGGCATAACAAAAGCGACATGATCTTTATTACTACCTATTGCACCATTATTAAAACCACCTTTTTGAGGCATGAATTTTTGAATTTTAATAGCTCCATTATCAAATTGATGTTTATGTGCTTCTATGTAATCAGGGTGTAAGTATCTTTCTGGTTTAGGTCGAGGAGTAATTTCCTTGTCAATTGCTTCAATATTTTTAAAAACAGACTGTTAATCCAGGCCATCTATCATTTTTATTTTGGGTGCTTTTTCAGAAATTTCCAACACTCTTACTCGATCTGAAGGACTGATACCTGCCTCCGCATATTTGTGCCATTGAAGATATCTCTGACGGTCCATCGGCTCCATACCCATCAAGGTTTTCTGGAATTTCTCCTTCGCCAGATATTGGTCAAAGTTACTGGATTCCCTTGCAAGCCTGCTTTCTTCCAGATTCTTCAGAATCTGCTCTCGGTTATACTTCGGTGCTTCGACATCGTGGACACCTTTCAACTTCGGAAGTTCCCGACTAACTAATGGGGATTTGTTTAAGCTTTGTTGGAATTTCTCCTTCGCCAGATATTGGTCAAAGTTACTGGATTCCCTCGCAAGTTTGCTTTCTTCCAGATTCCTTAGAATCTGTTCACGGTTAAACTTCGGTGTTTCGACGTCTACCTTCACCTTATTGAGACTAAACTTGCTGGCTGAGGAGGAGGTCGCATAGCCTCCTATAATGTTCCCGATAAAGTTTGCGGTTTGGGCATCTTCTTCACTTCCACCTAAGAGCTTGGTCCCATGATAGGCAACCTGACCCAGTAGCTTTGCATGATTGCTCGAATCAATCTGATAGTAGCCGTCCTTATACAGTAGGAGATTGGTACTTAATGTAAAAAACAGGAACTTGCCTACAACTAAAAGTGAATAAACAAGTTCCTTACAAGCTATTTCAATGGTGATACATAATCGTCTGGAAGTTTCCCTCTCCAGTCAATCCACATTTGCTCAGCAATTGGAATTAATCTTTCAAGCTCTTCCTGAGTAAATAACTCTCTAGTTTCAGGTAAATCAATTAATGATGTAGGACTCTCTTCTATAAATCGTTTCTCACTAGCCTTCTTTTCTTCTTCTGTCGGTGGCCAACGATCGTTCTCCGCTTTAAAATCAATTTCACGTGCCGTCCTCCTACCTAATAAATATTCGTTAAAATCAGAAGGATTAATTTCAAAGATACGACGAACGGAAGCTACTCCAAACTCTCCAAAAGTGTAGTATTTCCCTCCATGTGTTCGAAAATCATATCCTTTTGGTGATTCAATCTTTTCAAAGGTATCAAACTCTTCCCATGTTATTTTAGTTAAACTCATTTTAATCGCCTCCTAATTTTCTAATTGTAAATTCTCCCCATGGAACTTCGTCAATGACTGCTTCTGGCATATTTCCTGGGAAGGTTTGTCCTCCTGGTTTCCAAAATCCTTCAAAAGCAGACTCTTCATTTCCACTTGGAATTCTTGGATTTTTTATAGATTCTGGTGGAATTTCAATAGCTACAGGGGAAGACCCTAGATCTCCTCGATGAAGTCCTAATATGTCTTCCAACAATTCAGGATCTCCCTTAGTCACTTTAATCAACGTTTCACCGGATTCTTTAGGCATAACAAAGGCAACATGGTCTTTTTCATTACCAACTGCACCATTATTATAACCACCTTCTTCGGGTGTAAATTTCTGAAATTTAATAGCACCATTCTCAAATTGTTGTCTGTGTGCTTTTATGTATTCTGAACTATAAACCTTTTCAACACTTGGACGATCTTTTTTCGGTATTGATAACACACTTTTGGATGTTTTGCCAGGACGATACTCGACTTTAGGTGCGTCCTTAGAAATATTAAAAATCAATTCCCTTTCTTCAGGAGTTAATTTGTCAAAGACTTTTTCTAGATATCTTTCTCGAGTTGCAAAGTCTTTAAACCCTGAACTCTCCCTCGCAAGTTTGCTTTCTTCCAGATTCTTCAGAATCTGCTCTCGATTATACTTCGGTGCTTCGACATCGTGGACACCTTTCAACTTCGGAAGTTCCCGACTAACTAATGGGGATTTGTTTAAGCTTCGTTGGAGTTTCTCCTTCGCCAGATATTGGTCAAAGTTACTGGATTCCCTCGCAAGCCTGCTTTCTTCCAGATTCTTCAGAATCTGTTCTCGGTTATACTTCGGTGCTTCGACGTCTACCTTCACCTTATTGAGACTAAACTTGCTGGCTGCTGAGGAGGTCGCATAGCCTCCTATAATGTTCCCGATAAAGTTTGC
>CAJNCX010000014.1:0-5196 GCA_905221365.1 bacterium | reverse complement strand
GCTAAGCGACTTCCATATCTCACAGGGGGCAACCCCCAACTACTTCCGGCGTTCTAGGGCTTAACTGCTGTGTTCGGCATGGGTACAGGTGTATCTCCTAGGCTATCGTCACTTAACTCTGAGTAATACCTACTCAAAATTGAATATCTATCAAATACCAAGTAAACCTTACACTTCGTATCCTCAGTTACTTTGGATAAGTCCTCGAGCTATTAGTATTAGTCCGCTACATGTGTCACCACACTTCCACTTCTAACCTATCTACCTGATCATCTCTCAGGGCTCTTACTGATATAAAATCATGGGAAATCTCATCTTGAGGTGGGTTTCACACTTAGATGCTTTCAGCGTTTATCCCTTCCCTACATAGCTACCCAGCGATGCCTTTGGCAAGACAACTGGTACACCAGCGGTAAGTCCACTCTGGTCCTCTCGTACTAGGAGCAGATCCTCTCAAATTTCCTACGCCCGCGACGGATAGGGACCGAACTGTCTCACGACGTTCTGAACCCAGCTCGCGTGCCGCTTTAATGGGCGAACAGCCCAACCCTTGGGACCGACTACAGCCCCAGGATGCGACGAGCCGACATCGAGGTGCCAAACCTCCCCGTCGATGTGAACTCTTGGGGGAGATAAGCCTGTTATCCCCAGGGTAGCTTTTATCCGTTGAGCGATGGCCCTTCCATGCGGAACCACCGGATCACTAAGCCCGACTTTCGTCCCTGCTCGAGTTGTAGCTCTCGCAGTCAAGCTCCCTTATACCTTTACACTCTGCGAATGATTTCCAACCATTCTGAGGGAACCTTTGGGCGCCTCCGTTACCTTTTAGGAGGCGACCGCCCCAGTCAAACTGCCCGTCAGACACTGTCTCCGATAGGGATAACCTATCCGGGTTAGAGTGGCCATAACACAAGGGTAGTATCCCAACAACGTCTCCTTCGAAACTGGCGTCCCGATCTCATAGACTCCTACCTATCCTGTACATGTGGTACAGACACTCAATATCAAACTGCAGTAAAGCTCC
Source organism: bacterium (assembly GCA_905221365.1). GTDB lineage: Bacteria > Bacillota > Bacilli > Lactobacillales > Streptococcaceae > Streptococcus. The sequence goes on along the minus strand of CAJNCX010000014.1, from coordinate 4,172 downwards.
ATGGGGTCTTTCCGTCCTGTCGCGGGTAACCTGCATCTTCACAGGTACTAAAATTTCACCGAGTCTCTCGTTGAGACAGTGCCCAAATCATTACGCCTTTCGTGCGGGTCGGAACTTACCCGACAAGGAATTTCGCTACCTTAGGACCGTTATAGTTACGGCCGCCGTTTACTGGGGCTTCAATTCATACCTTCGCGTTACCGCTAAGCACTCCTCTTAACCTTCCAGCACCGGGCAGGCGTCACCCCCTATACATCATCTTACGATTTAGCAGAGAGCTGTGTTTTTGATAAACAGTTGCTTGGGCCTATTCACTGCGGCTGACTTAAAGTCAGCACCCCTTCTCCCGAAGTTACGGGGTCATTTTGCCGAGTTCCTTAACGAGAGTTCTCTCGCTCACCTGAGGCTACTCGCCTCGACTACCTGTGTCGGTTTGCGGTACGGGTAGAGTATGTTTAACGCTAGAAGCTTTTCTTGGCAGTGTGACGTCACTAACTTCGCTACTAAACTTCGCTCCCCATCACAGCTCAATGTTATAGATATAAGCATTTGACTCATATCACACCTCACTGCTTAGACAGACACTTCCATTCGTCTGCTTTAGTTAGCCTACTGCGTCCCTCCATCACTACATACTCTAGTACAGGAATATCAACCTGTTGTCCATCGGATACACCTTTCGGTCTCTCCTTAGGTCCCGACTAACCCAGGGCGGACGAGCCTTCCCCTGGAAACCTTAGTCTTACGGTGGACAGGATTCTCACCTGTCTTTCGCTACTCATACCGGCATTCTCACTTCTATGCGTTCCAGCACTCCTCACGGTATACCTTCATCACACATAGAACGCTCTCCTACCATACCTATAAAGGTATCCACAGCTTCGGTAAATTGTTTTAGCCCCGGTACATTTTCGGCGCAGGGTCACTCGACTAGTGAGCTATTACGCACTCTTTGAATGAATAGCTGCTTCTAAGCTAACATCCTAGTTGTCTGTGCAACCCCACATCCTTTTCCACTTAACAATTATTTTGGGACCTTAGCTGGTGGTCTGGGCTGTTTCCCTTTCGACTACGGATCTTAGCACTCGCAGTCTGACTGCCGACCATAATTCTTTGGCATTCGGAGTTTATCTGAGATTGGTAATCCGGGATGGACCCCTCACCCAAACAGTGCTCTACCTCCAAGAATCTCTAATGTCGACGCTAGCCCTAAAGCTATTTCGGAGAGAACCAGCTATCTCCAAGTTCGTTTGGAATTTCTCCGCTACCCACAAGTCATCCAAGCACTTTTCAACGTGCCCTGGTTCGGTCCTCCAGTGCGTCTTACCGCACCTTCAACCTGCTCATGGGTAGGTCACATGGTTTCGGGTCTACGACATGATACTAATGCGCCCTATTCAGACTCGGTTTCCCTGCGGCTCCGTCTCTTCAACTTAACCTCGCATCATATCGTAACTCGCCGGTTCATTCTACAAAAGGCACGCTCTCACCCATTAACGGGCTCGAACTTGTTGTAGGCACACGGTTTCAGGTTCTATTTCACTCCCCTCCCGGGGTGCTTTTCACCTTTCCCTCACGGTACTGGTTCACTATCGGTCACTAGGGAGTATTTAGGGTTGGGAGATGGTCCTCCCAGATTCCGACGGGATTTCTCGTGTCCCGCCGTACTCAGGATACTGCTAGGTACAAAGACTATTTTAAATACGAGGCTATTACTCTCTTTGGCTGATCTTCCCAAATCATTCTTCTATAATCTTTGAGTCCACTTTGCAGTCCTACAACCCCGAAGAGTAAACTCTTCGGTTTGCCCTCCTGCCGTTTCGCTCGCCGCTACTAAGGCAATCGCTTTTGCTTTCTCTTCCTGCAGCTACTTAGATGTTTCAGTTCACTGCGTCTTCCTCCTCACATCCTTAACAGATATGGGTAACAGGTAGTACCTGTTGGGTTCCCCCATTCGGAAATCCCTGGATCATCGCTTACTTACAGCTACCCAAGGCATATCGTCGTTTGTCACGTCCTTCTTCGGCTCCTAGTGCCAAGGCATCCACCGTGCGCCCTTATTAACTTAACCTTATTTTCTGACCTTTCAGTCAGTAACTCTTTTAATACTACAGCGTTTCGGTTTATTTTCTTGTTACTATTTGATATAGATATTCAATTTTCAATGTGCATTACTTGGTGATCTCTCACCAATGGAGCCTAGCGGGATCGAACCGCTGACCTCCTGCGTGCAAAGCAGGCGCTCTCCCAGCTGAGCTAAGGCCCCACAAGACCTCTCAAGACTAAACAAGACCAATGCGCAGTTCCTTATCCTTAGAAAGGAGGTGATCCAGCCGCACCTTCCGATACGGCTACCTTGTTACGACTTCACCCCAATCATCTATCCCACCTTAGGCGGCTGGCTCCAAATGGTTACCTCACCGACTTCGGGTGTTACAAACTCTCGTGGTGTGACGGGCGGTGTGTACAAGGCCCGGGAACGTATTCACCGCGGCGTGCTGATCCGCGATTACTAGCGATTCCGACTTCATGTAGGCGAGTTGCAGCCTACAATCCGAACTGAGACTGGCTTTAAGAGATTAGCTTGCCGTCACCGGCTTGCGACTCGTTGTACCAGCCATTGTAGCACGTGTGTAGCCCAGGTCATAAGGGGCATGATGATTTGACGTCATCCCCACCTTCCTCCGGTTTATTACCGGCAGTCTCGCTAGAGTGCCCAACTAAATGATGGCAACTAACAATAGGGGTTGCGCTCGTTGCGGGACTTAACCCAACATCTCACGACACGAGCTGACGACAACCATGCACCACCTGTCACCTCTGTCCCGAAGGAAAGCTCTATCTCTAGAGCGGTCAGAGGGATGTCAAGACCTGGTAAGGTTCTTCGCGTTGCTTCGAATTAAACCACATGCTCCACCGCTTGTGCGGGCCCCCGTCAATTCCTTTGAGTTTCAACCTTGCGGTCGTACTCCCCAGGCGGAGTGCTTAATGCGTTAGCTGCGGCACTAAACCCCGGAAAGGGTCTAACACCTAGCACTCATCGTTTACGGCGTGGACTACCAGGGTATCTAATCCTGTTTGCTCCCCACGCTTTCGAGCCTCAGCGTCAGTTACAAGCCAGAGAGCCGCTTTCGCCACCGGTGTTCCTCCATATATCTACGCATTTCACCGCTACACATGGAATTCCACTCTCCCCTCTTGCACTCAAGTTAAACAGTTTCCAAAGCGTACTATGGTTAAGCCACAGCCTTTAACTTCAGACTTATCTAACCGCCTGCGCTCGCTTTACGCCCAATAAATCCGGACAACGCTCGGGACCTACGTATTACCGCGGCTGCTGGCACGTAGTTAGCCGTCCCTTTCTGGTAAGATACCGTCACAGTGTGAACTTTCCACTCTCACACTCGTTCTTCTCTTACAACAGAGCTTTACGATCCGAAAACCTTCTTCACTCACGCGGCGTTGCTCGGTCAGACTTCCGTCCATTGCCGAAGATTCCCTACTGCTGCCTCCCGTAGGAGTCTGGGCCGTGTCTCAGTCCCAGTGTGGCCGATCACCCTCTCAGGTCGGCTATGTATCGTCGCCTTGGTGAGCCGTTACCCCACCAACTAGCTAATACAACGCAGGTCCATCTGGTAGTGATGCAATTGCACCTTTTAAACAGTTATCATGCAATAACTGCTATTATGCGGTATTAGCTATCGTTTCCAATAGTTATCCCCCGCTACCAGGCAGGTTACCTACGCGTTACTCACCCGTTCGCAACTCATCCAGAGAAGCAAGCTCCTCCTTCAGCGTTCTACTTGCATGTATTAGGCACGCCGCCAGCGTTCGTCCTGAGCCAGGATCAAACTCTCATTAAAAGTTTGAGTTCTCACTCATTTCTGTCACTGACAGATTTATTGTTTTTTCATTGTTCAGTACTATAACCTTTGTTATAGTGCCCTGCACATTGGTTCGTCTTGTTCAGTTTTCAAAGGTCTTTGTCACTCAATCTCTCTCAAGCGACAACTATATTAGTATATCACAGCTGCTGACCTATGTCAACACTTTTTTGAAACTTTTTTTACTTTTTTCGTCTCTGCGATACACACATAGTCCGTACGGGATTCGAACCCGTGTTACCGCCGTGAAAAGGCGGTGTCTTAACCCCTTGACCAACGGACCTTGAG
>CAJNCX010000013.1:0-5729 GCA_905221365.1 bacterium | reverse complement strand
CTTTATTTAATGAAATCCTAATCCTTTCTTTTTCATAATAATCTCCCTAAAGAGGCCACCCAATCAGGTGGCTTTTTTGTTTGAAAAAACTCCTTAGAAAAGACTAAGGAGAAAGAATCATGTTTTCTTTTTAAGTTGTTGATTTCGATACTGTCTAGGTGTTAAGTGATAGTGCTGCTTAAATTGACGGTTGAAGTTTGAAAGGTTGGTGAAACCGACTTGGCTTGCAATTTCTTGAATACTGAGGTTGGTTTGGACGAGTTTCTCACAGGATTTTTCAAGACGTAACTGGAGCAGGTAGTCCATACAACTGGCTCCAGTATGTTGCTTGAAAATACTCATAAAGTGATTTTTACTATATCCAAATGTTGCAGCCAGTTGCTCAATATGAATGGGTTCTGAGTAGTGCTGTTCAAGGTAGCAAATCACTTCTTTTAGTTTTTGGTATTTTTGGTAGGTATCATCTGTATAGTGTCGATTGACATATCGATACTTAAAGAGAAGATGAAGCAATTCGTATAGTTTAGATTTTATGAGTAGATCGTAGTATATGCCTTTTTCTTCAAGGATAGAAAAGAGGGAAAGAAGGCAGGATTGAATTTGATCATAGGCCTTATCGCCTGGTGATATTTGAGGAGTAAGGCAAAAGTGACCAGAGTGGAGGGGTTGGATATAGCGTTGGCTAAAACTGTCAATTTGACTTCTACCTAGGAAATCTAAATGGATACGAAAAATTGTTGAAATTTGTTCTTGATTTTCAATAGGGTAGATAGCGTGAGGAGACGTTGGCTGAATTAGGAAAATATCACCTTCATGACTTTCAAAGCGCTCAGAGTTGATATAGAAGGTAGCAGTTCCTTTTTTGACATAGATTATCTCGAATTCAGGATGCCAATGATAAATTGTATTAGAAGATTGCTTGGATAGGATTTGTTTTTCAAAATCATATGGGAAGTCAGATGGGTTATCTCGTAAGAAACGTGAACGGTCTGCCATGGTAAATCCTCCCAATATACTATTACTACGTTTATTATACCAAAAAAACTTCCTTATCTAGGAAGTTTTCGAGTTTTAAGCTTTCTTTTTCATATAAAAAATAGTAAGCATAAGTCCAATGAAGGCCAAAGCAATAGCAACATAAAAAGCTACACTATAATTTCCATTATTAGCCATTGCCATTTGAACTGCGACTTTGGGAGCGAAAAATGCTGCTAAAGAATATCCAGTGAAGACTATACCGTAGTTGACCCCTTGATTTGCAGGACCGTAATTTTCCATGACGATAGATGGGAAGACCCCCATAACACCACCAAAGCAGATACCAAGTCCTATAATTCCTAAGGTAAACCCGAATTGACCAGGGATGATAGTTAGGGAAAATAAAGCTAGGACAATGACAGAGTAGATAATTAATAAGGTCTTTGAACGGCCAATTTTATCAGAAAGTGATCCCCAGATAAAACGACCACTAGAGTTTGCGATTGAATAAAGAGAGACATAGAGAGCTGCAGTGCCTGCAGAGAGTCCAAACATTGATTGACCGATTGGTGATGCTTGAGAGGCAATCATCAAACCAGAAAAGGCGCCGACAAAGAATATGCTAATGATAATGTAAAACAGAGGACTTTGTAGCATTTGTTTCCAGTTTTTATTAGTAGCTCCTTGCTTGGTTGGGATAGGAGCTTTCCAGCCTGCTGGTTGGTAGCCGCTTGGAGCCGCCTTGATAAAGAAAATTGCACAGATGATAACAACAATATAGACTAGCCCAATGGTACGAAAAGCAAAGAAGGCATCTTGTTGTTGAATGAGATTGCTTGCGACTGGAGAAGCGATGACTGCGGCAAATCCCATTCCGCCTGTCAGAATTCCAGAGGCTAAGCCACGTTTATCAGGGAAGAGGCGAAGTGAATTGGAGAGGGCACCCGAATAGGCAAAACCTTGACCAAGTCCAGCCATTAATCCATAGGTCAAATAAAGCATGGCTGGTGAATTGGCATAGCCGGTTAAGTAAAATCCACTAGCAAATAGGAGAGCGCCGAGGGCGATGGTCCATTTTACATAACCTTTGTCAACTAAATAACCTCCTAGAATCATGGGGATAGGGCCGATTGCAGAGTTGATAGCAAATGCTAACATAATATCAGACATGGACCAGCCTGTTGAACTGCTAAGTGGTCCGGCAAAAACAGAAAAGGAATAGACGGCACCTGTGCAAAGAAGAATGGCTGTAGACGCGACTAAAATCCGCCAACGATTGAATGTCTCTTTCATAAAAACATCCTCCTTAAATGTATATTTTTTCACCAAGACTATATCATAGTTAAGGAAGCCGGTCAATAGTTAACGAAGATATTTTGTTAATTTTTTCACGAACTTATACTAAAGTACGATAATCTGATAGAATAACACTATCTTTATTATCAAGGATTTACAAGATTTTCTAAAGTAGTATAATAAAAGTAGATTAAACAAATGAAAGGGGTACCAAGATGAAACTAGTTGCTATCGTTGGAACCAATTCGGAACGCTCAACCAATCGCAAACTCTTGAAATTTATGCAAAAGCATTTTTCAGATAAAGCTGACATTGAGGTATTGGAAATTAAACAATTGCCAGCATTTAACGAACCTGAGGACAAGCAAGCGCCAGCTGAAGTTAAAGCTTTTTCAGAAAAAATTCTTGCTGCAGATGGTGTGATTATTTCAACCCCGGAATACGATCACACAATACCAGCACCTTTGGCCTCTGCTTTGGAGTGGATTGCTTATACCAGTCGTGCTTTGGTTAACAAACCAACGATGATTGTTGGTGCTTCTCTCGGTTTGCTAGGAACATCTAGAGCGCAGGCACATTTACGTCAGATTTTAGATGCGCCGGAGCTTAAAGCGAGAGTTATGCCTGGTACAGAGTTCTTTCTAGGTCATTCTGAGCAAGTCCTAGATGATGAGTGTCATTTGAACAATCCAGAAAAGGTTGCAGAACTGGAAGAACATTTTTCAGAATTTCAAAATTTTGTTGAACTAACAAAAGCTTTAGTAAAACCTGAAGATACAAATCGTAAAAAATCATTCATCTGGGAAGAATGGTTAAAAGTATAGGTATTTCAAGAAAGGAGAACAATCCATGAAATTAGTAGCTATTGTTGGGACTAATGCAAAAAAATCCTATAATCGCAACCTGTTGCAATTTATGAAAAGACATTTTGCTCAGAAAGCGGATATTGAGATTTTAGAAATAACAGATGTACCGATATTTAATGAAACGGATGATCAAACAGATACACCTATTATTCAGAAGTTTAATCAGGTTATTTCAGAAGCTGATGGTGTCATTATCTCGACACCCGAGCACAATCATACGATTCCATCAAGTTTGAATAGCTTGCTCGAGTGGTTGTCTTTTAACATTCATCCACTAGACGGAAAGCCGACAATGATTGTCGGAGCTTCTTACGATATTCAAGGTTCTTCACGTGCCCAACTTCATCTTCGTCAGATTCTGGATGCTCCTGGGGTAAATGCAACAGTTATGCCCGGTAGTGAGTTTTTACTTGGTCGAGCGCATCGAGCGTTTGATGACAATGGAGATTTGATTGATGAGCGAACCGTTGATTTCCTAGATAGTTGTTTTTATCGCTTCCTTCGCTTTGTATCTATTGCAAACCAACTAAACCTTCCTGAAGAAGTTCGCTTTGAACCGGGGACTTACCATGTTACAACTGAAGGCCATAATGGTAAATTACCGATGGATGTAACGGTTTCTGAGGACCGTATTGAAAAAATTGAAATCGATTCTTCTGGAGAATCTTCAGGAATCGCAGATGTCGTCTTTACCCGTATTCCAGCAGAAATCATTGAGGGGCAAACATTAAATGTTGATGCGGTGTCAGGAGCTTCTGTGACTTCAAATGGTGTCTTGGACGGAGTTGCTCGCGCAGTCAAACAAGCTGGTGCAAATCCAGATGTTTTACGCAAGCGTTCAAAAGCGCCATCTGCCTTAGATAAAGAAGATAAGACCTATCAGGCAGACGTTGTCATCGTCGGAGGTGGAGGAGCTGGTTTAGCTGCGGCTGCTGCAGTCTTACAAGCGGGTAAGAAGCCGATTATTGTTGAGAAATTCCCAGCAATTGGAGGAAATACTGTTCGTGCAGGTGGTCCAATGAATGCACCAGATCCAGCATGGCAAGGAACCTTCGCAGCTCATCCAGGTGAGGCTCATACGCTTCAAGAATTGATTGCGACAGATGAATCAACGATTGACCCAGAATATCTAGAGGACTTTAGAGCCTTGAAAGTTGAGGTTGAGCAGTATTTGCAGGACCCGAGCTATTTGTTTGACTCTACCCTACTTTACCGTATCCAAACCTATATCGGTGGAAAACGAAAAGATTTACAAGGAAATGAAATTCATGGCCAGTATGATTTAGTATCTGTCCTGACTGAGCGGGCTCTAGAGTCTGTTCGTTGGTTGGAAGACATCGGTGTTGAATTTGTTCGTAGTGAAGTGACAATGCCAGTTGGAGCCCTTTGGCGTCGTGGCCATAAGCCGGTTCAACCAATGGGGTATGCCTTTATATCTGTCCTACAAAAATATGTTCTAGAACATGGTGGCAAGATTTTGACAGATTCTCCAGTTAAAGAATTGCTTGTAAAAGACGGGGCTGTCAAGGGTGTCAGAGCAGAAGGTCGAAATGGTCAAACCATCATTGTCAATGCAGATGCCGTTGTTCTAGCTTCTGGAGGATTTGGTGCCAATACAAAGATGCTACAAAAATATAATACCTATTGGACTGAAATTGCAGATGATATTGCTACATCTAATACACCAGCTGTAACAGGAGATGGTATTCTTTTAGGGCAAAGTGTAGGTGCAGATTTGGTGGGTATGGGCTTTAGTCAAATGATGCCAGTATCCGATCCAGTGACAGGAGCCCTTTTCTCAGGACTTCAAGTTCCTCCAGCAAACTTCATCATGGTAAATACTGAAGGGAAGCGCTTTGTAGATGAGTACGGTAGCCGAGACAAGCTATCTCAAGCGGCGATTGATAATGGAGGCTTGTTCTATCTAATCGCAGATGAACGTATCAAGGAAACTGCCTACAATACTAGCCAAGAAAAAATCGATGCCCAAGTCAAAGCAGGTACTCTCTATCGTGCAGATACGATAGAAGAGTTGGCGGTTCAGATTGGTATGGCTCCACAAGTTCTAGTGGAAACGATTAAGAATTACAATTCCTATGTAGATGCAGGTTTTGATCCTGAATTTAACAAGGGTAGCTTCGATCTCAAGTGTGAGGTTGCGCCATTTTACGCAACACCGAGAAAACCAGCCGTTCACCATACAATGGGTGGGCTCAAGATTGATACTTCTACACACGTTTTGAATGAAAACGGGCAGATTATCCCTGGTTTGTATGCTGCCGGAGAAGTCGCAGGTGGACTCCATGCAGGTAACCGTCTAGGAGGAAATTCGCTTACGGATATCTTTACTTTTGGACGTATTGCAGGTCAAACAGCTGTTAAAGAAAATTGTTAGTGATCGATTTGAAAATTAAGGGAAATTTAAGTCTCCTCGTGTATCATATAGTCATTAGATAAAGACCTCCTAATACTCTTCGAAAATCTCACCATACTTCGTTAGAGTCGACTTAGCTAACTATAGTTATGCTTGCGTCTATCTGCCTAGTCTGATTTCGATTTTCATTGAGTACCCTTTATTTAATGAAATCC
>CAJNCX010000012.1:0-10583 GCA_905221365.1 bacterium | reverse complement strand
GCCAATTTTACAAAAGTGTCATAATTGTTCGCTACTAGATCTTGGTAGGCGCCTATAAAGAGCAAGGTTACTCCATACTGAGCTCCTTCACTAAGGAGTTGCTTGAAGTCCAGTTCACTCACTCCAGCCGCCATAGCCGTCGCAGCAAGATCTGGTATCAAAATTAACCATTTTGGATAGTCCTGATTTGGAGACGCAACCCGTTTCTTAAAGTCTTCTAATATCGTCTTCATGACATTATCAACCTCTAAAGAAGTATCAAAACGTTGAATCCCATCAAAGAACTGATTGTTAATGCGCTGACTAGGATCTAAAATAACAGTATTGTACTTACCTGATAAACGGTTTAGGTGATATTCTAGTAATTTATAGTAATTCGTTACAAAAGCAGGACTATTTGAAGCTACAAGCATCGGACGTTCAAAACTAAAGGATGCTGGGACAACTGCTTCTCTCTCAAGTCCCAAGATAAAGTCTTGACTGCTTTCTAAGATTTCTGCCATCACTTCTTTGGTTACCTTTTCTGGTAACATTGGGATACCTGTAGGAATTGGTCCATCGTATGCCACAGCCATTGCTTCTTGTTCTGCACGAACTTCTTTTATGTAGTCCGTGTAATGTTCACTACTGTATGGCAACATCACCTGGAATTGGACGATATCATCAAATTTAGCTATGGCACGGCCTTTGATTTCATCGAGTGGAATATTTGAACGTCCTACTACACCTGATAAGTCACTGTTATCAAATAAGAAGAGGGAAATCTTGGTCTTGAAGTTAGATTGCAACTGTAAGCGCATCGCATTGAGACGCGAAAGTGTCACGACTAGATAGATTCCTAGAGAAGCTCCATCTCGAGCGATGACATTTAAAGTATCATAAAAGGCATCGACAAATGGAGCATCCATAACACTATCAAAACCATCTATCTCGATGAAAATAGTTGGAAAACTCTCATCTGACAACTGATTATATTGCGCTAGATTTGTGGCTTTTGCTTGAGAAAGAGCACGTTTCCGAGTTTTTATCTCTCTATTCAAGAATCGAAGAGATTTCATGATCTTCTCAGTTTCATCCAAGGAGAAGTAATCTGCAATATGAGGAAAATCAGAAATAGAGATTAAGCCACTGGTACCAAAGTCATAGAGGTAGAAATGGACTTGATCTGGTGTATGCTTACGCATCACATCCATCGCAAAGTTCTGTAGAAAAGTGGACTTCCCGAATCCTGGACTAGAAACTAATAGAATATGTCCTCTTTGTTCCATATTGAAATAAAGGGGGGATTGTTCCTGTCTTTCAGGAATATCTTGATACCCAACTAAAATAGGTTGTAATTCCTCTGAACGTCCCCAATAATCCTTGAAGTTAGTCGATTGTGTATCTTTGGCATATATCTTTTCTTCAAGTGGTGGCAACCAAGGACTGGCTACCTGATGAATATGAAGACCGTCAAATATTTCACGGGCTTTTTCTACAATGGCGTCTAATTCTGTTGGAACAGCCTTTGCCTCTTTTTTGTTGACTAAACCACTCAAGTCTTTATTAATCGCATTGTATTGACCATTACTTGTAATTTCATATACAGTTGTGTTTCTTTGAACATGGTTCCGTCCTTCAGGATTATAATCTGCACCCGACCAAGCACTTTGGAATAGCTCATAGATCTCGTTATTCCCAACCTGAAGATAGGCTCTACCCGTCTGTGTGATTTCTGCAGCATCAGGTGTTTTAATTACTTCTCTAGAATCTGCAACATCCTGTACTTTAAGAGCTATTTTAAACTTAGAGTTCGACCAAATTTGATCATTGACAACCCCACTAGGTTTTTGGGTTGCTAAAATTAATTTAACTCCCAATGAACGACCAATACGTGCGGTAGATACTAATTCATCCATGAAGTCTGGTTGATTCGCCTTCAACTCTGCAAACTCATCACTAATGATTAATAGGTGTGGTAATGGTTCTTTGACCTTCCCTTCTTTGAAGAGTTTCATGTACTGGTTGATATGATTAACATCATTTTCAGCAAAAATACGCTGACGTTTCTTCAGTTCAGCTTTGATAGATACCAGGGCTCGATTAGCCTGGTTGCCATCCAAGTTTGTAATCGTACCAACGACGTGAGGCAGGTCTGCAAAGAGATTGGCCATACCTCCACCTTTATAGTCAATCAAGAGGAAAGCAACCTCATACGGATGGTAGTTCACAGCTAAAGACAGAATGTAGGACTGAATAAGCTCAGACTTCCCTGATCCTGTAGTACCAGCAATCAACCCATGAGGGCCATGCGCCTTCTCATGAATGTTTAGATAAAGAATATCATCACGACCTCGTACTCCTAGAGGAACAGCCATTGTTTGGAAAGTCTCATTGTCTTGCCATCGTTTTAAAAGATCTAGTTCCTCTACTTTATTGACTCCATACATCTCTAAGAAGGTGATGCTATTCGGAATCGAATTACGCAAAGTCTGAACATGATGAATACCCGCAAGATTTCTCGCAAAATTTTCCTTTTCCGATAAACTTACAGGAGGAAGGGGCGTAATTTCTTTATTTGTATAATTGCCGTCCTGAAGTAATACGGTACCTTTTTTATCTCCTCGATAGTCAACCACTGTCTTAACGTGTTCTGGTAAACTTTCAAGTACCTCTTCTACGAAAACGTAATGAATCCCTAAATGGGATAAATCTTCATTGATATACTCCATAATGTTGTGATCCAACATCAGGCTTAAATCTGTAATAAAGAGAATATAATGAGGGCTGTATTGCTTTTCTTTCCCTTTGTCCTGCTCACTATCTAACTTTCTGTCTTTAATAACTTGATAGAGCGATGTTAATAGTTGGTCTCGAGTACGTTGATTATAAACAAAACCACGGCTATTTAGTGCTTTAATTTTCGTATGAGGTAACCATCGGCTCCAATTCCATAGCTCCAACTCTTCCTCTCGGAAAATTGGAATAAACTGTAAATCATGGTAACTTTGGAAAGTCGCTAATTGCATCATCATCTGTTGAACTTGTTCAATCACTATTTGACGTGTCCCTATATATCCTGTGGGACTCGTTAATGTATGAGTAATAGGAACCTGATCAGTCACACGATAGTAAGAAAGTAATTCTTGAATTTTTTGATTAGCAGTTGCATTATATTTAGTCAATTCTGAATCAGAATACTCAATGTAGAAACTGGAGCTAACTTCACCCAAACCTAAACGATAAGATAGAAAATCAAAGTGATAGAGTGTTTTTTCGTAAATACGTCTATCAGTTTTTTCGACCATCTCCAAAATTTGATCCATGCTAGGGAAATGATACACCAAAGCCTTAACTTGTTCTTCACGTAAGTTGGCTAATTGTGAATACTTGGTTTCCAAGTATTTCATATACTCATTAATTTTCTGTTCCTGAAGTTCTTTATGTGATTTTTTGTCAGAAAAATAAGTATGAATGGAGGTCCCAATAGTAATGACAGACATCCCCATCATCATAAACATCATTCCACCACTACGTGTAAAGTAAACCGTCAGTAAGGTAAAAGCAATCATTGCTAAAGGAGTAATAAGCAATTTTAGTAATGATTGCTTTTTACCTTCATCGTCTGTTGGTGCTGAAGCAATTGTTACTTTGTCCTCGGGTTCTCTTAGAATAATCCGTGGAGAGCGATGGAATTCTTTTGAACGATCTTCGACCATTACTTCAGAGAAAGGCAGTAAATTCGTCTCAATAGAAAATAGTGAGTGGATAGACAGAACTTGTTTTTGAATAGATAAAGCGACACCTTGTTCAAAAACAAGTTGGTCCTTATCTTGGATATCTTGTTTTCCAGTTTTTCTTTCACCATTAACATAATATGGACTAGCACTGTAAATCGTCTTATTTATTCCATCAAAGGTCAAAATGATCTCTGTAGGAAAATCGACTAACCGAATGGATGCTTCTTTCTTATCTGATAAATAGAGTACTTTCTCAGGAAGGAGGTAATACTCTGTACTCTCAATAACTAGTAGGGAGATATTTATTTTATCGTCTATAGAAACTAAATGATGTCCTTGGGTGTAAGTCTTTCCTAGCAGTTCAATTCCCGTTTCCTTGACCTCTAACGTAATATTTTCAAGACTAGGAAGATAAATATTAGAAGCTACTGAAGTCCCCATTTGATAGGTGTTTCCTGTATAGAGTGGATAAACATTGTCTTCAAAAAATAAATAATTCATACACTACTCCTATCTTGACTCTGTAGAAGTTGAAGTCGTGTTCGACTTGTTAGCCTCTGGTGTTAAGTAGTTTTTCTTCAACTCTTCCAATTTACTCTTATAATTGTTCAGCTGCTCTGTACGTTGTTCGGAAGTTAAGCTAGGATTTCTCTGGACTTCATCAATCTTTTTAGTCAAACCATACATCAATAACTGCGGATCATCTAGATAACTTGCAATATCTATAGCTTCGTCAATTTTCGACTGACCAATCAACACCCAGTACCGAAGATAATCTGTATTTGATTGAGTTGATATTTTTGATAGCTCCGTCTTTTGCGCTTCAGTTAAAGGCTCAGTTTTAATTACTGAATAGGCCACCATATAGGTGTCATCCTGGCTAAGTGATTTAGAATCTGTATTTTTAACAGTAGATACAACTGTTGAATAATCTTGATGAACAAAAGCTAAACGCAAATCGGAAATCATTTGTTGGCTAGGCATGGCGAACAATACAAAGTAAAGTATTCCAATAATTGAAAAAACTCCAATAAGTGATGTGATTATGGTAGTCAACTTCAATCGTGAAACAAGTTTATTAGACACACGTGAAAATTTTTCTTTATTTTGTTCCTTTTCTTTCAGATGATTTTCCACTAATAGAGATAGAATTTCATCCAAACTTTCTGTCTTCATGATAGTTTCACAAAATAGTTTTCCTTTGTAAAACGGTGACTGTCCCTCTATCAATTCCTCATAACTTACCTTTTTATCTAGTAGAGATACAATCATGGCTTTGAAGTTAACTGTAAATTCATCTAAACTTAATGCATCATATGGTGGTACTTGTCCTTTGACACCACGAAAAATGAATAAGGGATTCCCATTTCGTGAAAATGCTAGATTACTAGGTGATAATTCATAAGTATAAATAGAATCCTTCAGCGAGTTAAATAATTGACCAATATTTATCAGATGACGCAATTTTTCTTCATCAATCATCGTAATCAACTTATCCCAAAAATAATATTCATCTGTCAAAAGACTCTCAATCGTTAATTTATCTTCCTCCTCAATTACATTTTGAGCTACAAAATAAGGTTGTTCTGCCGTTAATAGAGCATATGCTATTTCACGATTTCCTTTGATATCCCCAACCACTAATTCATGTTTTTGAATTTCCATATCTTACTCCCAAATTATATTCTTTCTAATTTTAATAACACTCCGTCTTTTACTAGTGTTAGACTACTAGTACTAGCAAGTATCTCTCCGGACTGTTGATTTCTTACACTTGGATTCAGTGTCTTGACCTCTATGCCATAAGTATCGGATACGATTTGTATCAATTCTTTAATAGTTAACTCAATAGGAACTCTTAAATCTAATATTTTAGATAAAAAAGGTGAACAATCAAGACTAATATTAATGTACTCTTCCATAAAAATCTCCTAATCTTATACCATTATGTTTATTATATCACGCAAAACATGAATATTAAAGAGTTTTCTGCTTATAAAAAAAGGAGATACAGCTGTATCTCCTAAAATATTTTTCTATTGATCTTATTGTTTAAATGTATGTAATTTTTTATATATGAGTGAATAGATTGTAACAATTACCCCCAGTATAAACAATAAAATTGCTGTCCAAGAAACAGGAGAATTTACATTATTAAGTGAAACATTCTTTTTATCACTATGATTAACTTGAATTTGACTGGTAAATAAAGCAGATTGATAATCATTAACAACATTCTCTGATACTACCTTAGTGATAAATAAGTTTGTTTTAACTAATTGATACTTTTCTTCATCAACTTTTTTAGTAGTATCAATCAATTTATATGTCTCAGGACGAAATAACTTTGTTAAATTCCCCTCCTGTTCAAAGTACTGAATCTCTGTTTTCTTTGTATTTTTATCTAAAGATGTATCTATTTGCAAGGAGCCATCATTTGCAAAAGCGACACTCTCGCCTGTAAAAATTGAAAACAATAGAAAAATAAAGACAATAGCTTTTTTCATATTACTTGTTATCCTTAACTTGTCGATACAAGAAAACATTTCCAAGTCCTAAAGCAATCGTTAAAACTACAATTACAACTACCGACTGTACAACTCCACTTTGTTGATTAATAAACAATTTCACCACACCTTCTAGATAAGTCAAAGGAGAAAGCATTGCTAAAACAGGAGTTGAGTTAACATAATATTCATCAAACAATTGGGCCGCTGAGATGATGTAAAGCAGTAATAGACTTACACTTATCAAAAATCCTAAACTTTTTAGCTTATCAATAAGAATATTAAGACTATATGTCATCATTAGACTTACTAATATAAGAAGTACTATAAACCAACTCAATTGGGCTAGAGAGAAACCAAGTTTAATTCCAGAAACAGTCGCAATTATAAAACCAGCAACCACTGAAATAGCACTCAGGAAGAGCATAGGACCAGAAGAATTTTTCCATGATAAACGATCTCTCAAATTCATTAATCTTTGTAACTCTTCTTTATCTGCATGTTGGAAAAGATAAGCAACAACTAAGCTAACAAGATAGCTAATCAAAATAATAAGAAGCCCAGATCTCTCATCCTGACGATTAGATTGTGACTGAGCATTGGTAGCAGCCGACACTACATTACCAATTTTGGAAGCATCAACAGGATTAGACAAATATTCATAGACTGCATCATTTTTAGTATTGCCTGTTCTAGTATTACTCAAGACTGTAGAAAAGTTTTTAAGAAATTCTTCGTTTGATCCATATTCACTAGACATGATATTTTTCAACTCAGAAACACGACCACTCAATGATTCACCGTCTTTTTCCAAAGTATTAATATCATTCGCCAACTGATTAATAGTAGATTCTATCATCTCAGAAACAGCTTGGTTTGCTTTTGTATTGTCCATCAACGTTTTACTAGCTGACATCAGTGTATCTAGGTCCCTGTTCATATCCATACTAACTGTAACCATATTAGTATTATCTACTTTTTCTGTTACAACAAAACTAGGCTTATCTTTAATTGTTTTATCCACTAATTTGGTTTGTTCAATTAACTGACTTAACTGAGTCATTAAATCTTTGGTTGTTGTTCTCAGCTGTTCAATATTAGATGTTAATTTCTCAGCGTTAGCTAATCGAGACTGAATATCCGTCAATTTTTTATCAGAAATCTTCAAATCTGATTTTAGAGCTTCTACTGTGGTCGCTTTGATTAGATTGGTCACAATGGTCTTGAGGTCATCATTATTTGCTAAGGCAGCAAGAGAACCTTCCGCTGGAACAAATGTCTGGTCTGAGTACGTGTTTTTAGATAAATCTAAGCCGTAAAACGCAGTAACAAGTCCTGATAACTGTAGATACGCCTCAACATCTTTATAAATCGCTTGAGTTAGCTTAGTAGGATTGTACTCCCAGTTAGAAATAATGTCTTGCATCTCATAATGACGATTCAAAACTTTTTTTTCTGTTTGATTTATCTTAGTAGTCGTGATGGTCTTCGTAATTGTGATAATTTCTGTTGGTTTCTGCCCATCAGACGTAGAGGAACTTGACGTTACAGAAGTAGCTGGACTAACAGGCGCTGCATGAGCTGTATCTGTCACTGTTGTTTCCTCTACGTATGGAGCATCTTCCTTTACAACCTTCACATCCTCAGTCGTATCTAATTTATACTTCACGACAACAGGCGATAAGACACTGATATCATTTTCTTTCTTAATTCCTAGTGTATAAGAAATAGCCATACCAGCAGAAGAGTCAACAGGAATATTTATTTTATAGTTACCTCCACCAAGATCAGAAAAATCATAGTTTGATTCTTTCAGATAGTATCCGCTTGGTACTGTTAATGTTAATTTTGAAATTTTCCCTTCAAACGAAGGTAAAGTTAGCTCACGTTTTGTTGTGCTCTTAGATTTAATGTCATTCTTTAACTGAGAGAATTCTTCATTTTCAAGTGTTGTAGCTTGCAAAGTTGGCAAATCTTTCCCTGTCTTTTTACTATACCACTGTATAAAAGCGCTAATATTTTTCAAATGTTGTTTATCAGTATCTGACAAAGAAAGATTATTTATAGCTGCATCATCGTAGTATACACTTGGCCATTTACTAGTAATTTGATTTTGCATACTAGTATTCAACGACTTGATGTAACTACCGAGAGTTTTACTTGCTCCATCTACCGCTGAGGAGTTTTTTCCCAAGGAAGCCTCTACTGCTTCTCTAATCTTTTTATCATAATTTGATAAGGTGTCATCAATTTCCTTGTTATTATTCTTCAAGCTTTCGAGAAGTTTTGCGATATCTTGATTATAGGAAGAAGCCGTATCAGTGGTTTCTTTCCAAATAGCCGGCTCTGATAAATTCTTGGTAACTTGGGTGTTTATATCTGCTAGTTTAGATAATTGTTCTTCAACTGATAATTTAGAAAAATCATTATCATAGTTTGACAAAGCCTGTTCTCTAGTATCCAAGGAACCTTGCCATTTTTTTTGTTGCTCATCTATTTGTCTTATTGTTCCTTCATATGTCTTGTCAACAGAAATAATTGATTTAAAGGCATCATTTGTATTTAACAGGGTCTTGTTAAATGACAAATACGATGATAAAAGATTATTCGGTGATGAGCCTAAGCCATTAAATTGTTGACTATATTGAGCAAGAGGATCCACTAACTTATTATTAAAGGACGTTAGTGACTCATGTTCATTTGTAACCACATCAGCAACCTGGCCTTGTGCTGTTTTCAAATTCCCAATAATACTAGTGAAATAAATATTAATCAAGTCTTTATTAAAGAGCTCTTTGAAAGCTACTACTGCTTGTTCAGCCTGTTTGACAGTCAGTTGATCACTTGATTGAATTTGATATTGAAACTTCGCCTGAACAGGTGAAGTTGATTCGATCGCTAAAGCTTCTTCTGAAAATTTACTTGGTAAGACTATCATCAACTGATAAGTCTCATTTTTTAGACCGCTTTCAGCGATTGACCGAGAAACAACTTCTACTTTGTAATTATTTTTAGCTATGAACGAGTTTACTAAAGTATTCGCAATGTTAACCGGTTGTCCATTATATACTTTACCTGTATCTTCATTCACAACAGCTACTTTGATAGGGGCTTGTTGCACTGAGGAATCTGAGTTCGTTCGACTGATAGGTGTTGGTTTTACAATAGCAAAAAAAGATACTAGCATTGTAACAAACAACAATAACAATCCTAAACTAAATAAAACTTTCTTTTTCACATTTTCTCCTTAACTAGATATAGCAAAAAAGTTGAGGATTTCTCCTCAACCTCAACTTTAGATTATTGAAGACCAAAGTTTCTAGATAAATCTTGGTCATTTTGTTGCATAGCTTGAGCAGTCTTATCAAGTTGTGTATTGATTTGTTGCATCAAATCAGCAAAGTTTTCAACCTTTGGTTTCAATTCAAGGAATTGTTGATCAAAGCCTTGGAACGCAGCACCTTCCCACTCTGAACGCAAGGTATCTTGCAAGCGTTGAAGATTGCTCAAAATAACTCTAATATCGTTTGCAGCTTTTCCATATTCACGTGCACGTGATTGGAGAGTCTCTGGAGATACACGAATTTGTCCTGACATATTTTCACTCCTACTATATTTTTTATTTTATTTTAACATTATTCAAACTTTTAGACAAGTATTTTTATTTAAAAATGGTATTTTTAAATAATATTATTTATTGTGAAAGTTCTATAATGAAGTTAGCCATCCAGCCTTCCTAAAAATGCAATGCTTTAACTAGCTTATAGTTAGCTCCTGATTTCATTTGATAATAGGCTTGATGATGTTAGGCTCGCTAGCCAAGGCTAAGTCTAGCCTTGGTTTAGCTGACTGAACATCTTCAAGGGAACCTGTTGTCAAATGGAATCTAGTTATAGGCATAAGAAAACACCTCTGTGTTATACTTGTTATTCACCACAAACACAAGAAAGGCACAGAGATGCAAAACAATTATACTGCAAAACAAATAGTTGACAAACCGCTAAAAGGAACATGTAAGCTCTCAAATCACATCACGGAGAATGGGGGATTCGAACCCCCGCGCCAGTTACCCGACCTAACGATTTAGCAAACCGTCCTCTTCAGCCTCTTGAGTAATTCTCCAAAATATTTAATTAATAGGTATAAGTTGATTTAAACTCCTACACTCGCTTTATAGCTCTCTGTATACGGAGAATGGGGGATTCGAACCCCCGCGCCAGTTACCCGACCTAACGATTTAGCAAACCGTCCTCTTCAGCCTCTTGAGTAATTCTCCTATTAATGGGCACGAGTGGACTCGAACCACCGACCTCACGCTTATCAGGCGTGCGCTCTAACCACCTGAGCTACGCGCCCA
>CAJNCX010000011.1:0-48323 GCA_905221365.1 bacterium | reverse complement strand
TTTGGGAGTTTAGCTCAGCTGGGAGAGCATCTGCCTTACAAGCAGAGGGTCAGCGGTTCGATCCCGTTAACTCCCATTTTAGCGGGTGTAGTTTAGTGGTAAAACTACAGCCTTCCAAGCTGTTGTCGCGAGTTCGATTCTCGTCACCCGCTTTGAACTTTGTTCAAATTACCAAGTTTTTGACTTGGGCGCGTAGCTCAGGTGGTTAGAGCGCACGCCTGATAAGCGTGAGGTCGGTGGTTCGAGTCCACTCGTGCCCATTTATGAATATGGTCCGTTGGTCAAGGGGTTAAGACACCGCCTTTTCACGGCGGTAACACGGGTTCGAATCCCGTACGGACTATTTTTGGAGGATTACCCAAGTCTGGCTGAAGGGAACGGTCTTGAAAACCGTCAGGCGTGTAAAAGCGTGCGTGGGTTCGAATCCCACATCCTCCTTTTTATTATTAACGCGGGATGGAGCAGCTCGGTAGCTCGTCGGGCTCATAACCCGAAGGTCGTAGGTTCAAATCCTGCTCCCGCAATTTGGCTCGGTAGCTCAGTTGGTAGAGCAATGGATTGAAGCTCCATGTGTCGGCGGTTCGATTCCGTCTCGCGCCATATACTTATGACTAGGAAGGGTAGCGAAGAGGCTAAACGCGGCGGACTGTAAATCCGCTCCTTCGGGTTCGGGGGTTCGAATCCCTCCCCTTCCATTCCTTTAGTTACGGGCATAGTTTAAAGGTAGAACTAAGGTCTCCAAAACCTTCAGTGTGGGTTCAATTCCTACTGCCCGTGTTTATAGAATTATGGCGGGTGTGGTGAAGTGGTTAACACACCAGATTGTGGCTCTGGCATGCGTGGGTTCGATCCCCATCACTCGCCTATTTTATATTATTGGGGTATAGCCAAGCGGTAAGGCAAGGGACTTTGACTCCCTCATGCGTTGGTTCGAATCCAGCTACCCCAGTTACTATTTGCCGGCGTGGCGGAATTGGCAGACGCGCTGGACTCAAAATCCAGTGTCCGCAAGGACGTGCCGGTTCGACCCCGGCCGCCGGTATAGTAATAAAGACAAGGTTTATAAGCCTTGTCTTTTTTTGTCTGAGTTACTAGAAATTACTATTGTTTGTGCCTATAGTTTTATTTTCATGAAATTTTATTTTTTCTATAGGAAATTCAGATATATATTAATTAAATTTCATGTTATATATTTAGTTTCATTTAAATAAAAAAATTTACTAATAAAGCTTTGTGGTCGGAAAAATTATTTTCGATAGTTTCGAAGTTAGAAATTTCAGTATGATTAGAGAGAAAAATATGGTCTAGTTTTGTGTTTGTTTCTTTGTAAGTAATTTCTTCATCACTCGCATCTATCATATATTTTAAGATTTCTTCAATTTTGTGAGATAAAGTGGTTCCCTTAATATTTTTTGTTATATTTTCTATACTTTCGTTAAAGTCACCAGCTAAAATAAGATGGTCGTAAAATTCATTCTGTTTAGAAGAAGCAAGTCGAATATAATGATTCCACATCTCTTTTTTATCATCTGGAGCATTTCCATAGAGTGGAAAGTGTAGTGAAAATATTGCCAGCCTTTTACTATTTATTGTAAATAATCCTCCAGCTTGTCTACAATAATAATCATTGTAAATAGGTTGTAATTCTTTAATGGTTTCGATGGATTCTTTTAAATAGAATAGTCTTGTATTAACTGGTTGTTTCCCATCTTGAAGAGGATGTATGACTCCGTATCCTTTATCATTTAGTATTTCTTCAATTTTCTCTATGGTCACACTTTTATCAGTTTTCAAATTTTTATCCATAACACGATTACCTACCTCTTGTAGTGCTATAAATGTGGGTTTGGGTCGATCTTTTGACAGTAAAAATTTTACAATGTTTTTAGGATTTTTGTCTGTATTATTTTTACTCTTATAAAAGTTGAAGTTTGCACTTAAAATAGTCAATGCAGTTTTTTTAGTCATAATGAACTCCTTCTTTTTGTTTGATACAAGATGTAAAGAATAAATTTAATTCTATATCAATCATTATCGTAGGTATTCTATAGTTTTTAGTCCGATTGTATACCATTCCAAGTTTTTATCTGATTAACTATAGTACTAATTTGTTGTTCTAAATCTAAAGTATTTATGTCTTCTAGAAGCATTTTATCAGCGATTGAAATAGATTCAGATACTTTATGAGTAACATAATAATTCCCCATATTTTTCTTTCTACTATTTTTATTTAAAAATTCTTCAATTTTTTCATATTATCCAATTTGTTTATTAACCTTATAAACTTTTTTAAATATATTTCGTGAAAGATAGTTTTCGATTTCTTTTCCTTGTGTTATCCATACAATAGCTTTATTTTTATTAAATTCTTTTTTAATTCTTAGTTTAGTTTGATTTATCCTTTTTTTAGAATTAGTCTTATCACTATCTATAACAATAATAGAGTGAAGATTAGCTCTAAATAATTGTATTAGCTCATTTGATTCATCCAATCTTCCAGTTAGATGTGAAAGCAATCTTCCACCGTAAAATAGAATTTGGTAATGGATATTTTCTTTTAAAGCTCCATCTGAATAAAGTTCAATCCACTTATTTATATAAATTCTATCTGAGGGGCCTTCAACCCATATTACTGCATTGGATTGCAAAATATCACTAGCACGTACACCTAAATTCATTAAGATATCTTCATTTTCTATAAATGACAGTGCAGAATTAGTAATGATTCGATTATTCTCTTTTTTGATATGAGTCAAAGTTACATTGTCTCTACCACTGAACATATTTATTGGAACAGTAGAGTGAGTTGTTAAAAAAATTTGTGAATTATTTTCTTTAGACCACTGATATAAAAATTCAAATAAATTTCTTTGTATTGCTGGATGTAAATTATTTTCCAACTCTTCAAAAATAAAGACTGTGTTCGATAAAATCGGTTTTAATTTACTATTTGTGGTTTCTCTTGTCTCTAGAAACAGCTTGATTAGGACTAATAAAATGGTTCGTAACCCACTACCGGAACTTGAGATTGGAATTTTTCCATTTTCATTCACCAACTGGACTTCCCATTTAGAACTAGAACCATCAGAAGTTTCGATTTCTTGACACATTATTCTTTCAAAATGGTTTTCTGGTTTCATGATTTGATTAAGTGCATTTAGAATATCGTTTTCTACAACCTCATTAGGAAGATTAGCCACATTCAGGTATTGCCTTAATAAATTCGTAGCACCTGTCCCGTCTTCGGATACAATTCGATTACTATTTTGTATTTCAGGGACTAAATTTCTATCAGCAGATAATTTAGTTAGTTTTAAATGTTTAATATGGTTAGATATATATATATCAGCTAAATCTATAAATTGTTCTATTTTCCTATTTTGAGCCAATGTTTCCATAGAGATTCCTTTAATATTTGATAATACAATTCGTTTGTCTCCGACCGTTTTGACAGGCTGAAATTCAAAAGACATGTACTTATCAATGTATCGTTTTCCATATTTAAAATTAGAACAGTAAGGATTTATACTATACGAACTTATAGAAAATACATTTTGGATTTCGTTTTCAGTTGGACAAAAGCCGAATTCCAATTTGGTATCAGTTGATATTTCCCGTCTATCTACATTCCCAAAAATTAGCATTTCTATTGATTGTAATAATGTCGATTTACCTATATTATTTTGCCCAACTAGGATATTGAGGTTTTCAAGCTTATCAAATCCTATATAAGAATCTCCAATATGTTTATAATTCTTTATTTTCAACGATTTAAGACGGCTCATTAGTACTCCTTTGTTGTGTCTGTTGAATTCTAGCTTTATAACCTTGTTAGAATACATAGATATTATTTTTATGATTTGATATGTTTGAGCAAGCCAATAACATTGCTAACTAATATTATTATACCATTAAATAAACTGTTTATAAGTTATTTAAAGTGTCAGAGAACATCAAATTGAGACTTCTCTTCAGTTACCAAAAAGTTACTAAAATTTGAAAAAAGAGTCTATTTTATAAAATTTAAAAGCGTTAAAACATTGTTAAATCAAGGATTTAAGTTTCAAATAATGTAGGAATTGAACTCAAAATCCAGTGTCCGCAAGGACGTGCCGGTTCGACCCCGGCCACCGGTATAGTAATAACGACAAGGTTTTCGGACCTTGTTTTTTGATTTAGTGAAGATTTTGATATTTTTCTTTAAGTACAGATAACTGATGAATTATCTTTTTCTTCTTATTCTAATCATTTTTAGTGTGTTTTTGGTATAATATTACTTATTCACATTTTATGTAGATTATGAAAGAGTTTGGTGGTTAATGTCTCGTTCGGTTGACTTGCTTAAGAAGCGCTACTTAGAAAATATAAAAGAGAAGCCTGATTTATTTGTTGGGGTTGAGCTGGAGTATCCTGTTGTAAATTTAGAGGGTAAGGCTACGGATATTGAGGTTGTTAAGGAACTGTTTCGGTATTTATCTTCTGTTCTGAAGTTTACAGTTGAGAAAGTTGATGATTTTGGAAATCCAATTCAGTTACTAGATCCGGTCAGTCAGGATACAATCTTATTTGAAATTGCTTATACGACCGTTGAGTTTGCTTTTGGTAGGGCTAAATCCATTCAAGAGGTTGAAGAGCGTTTTAGAGACTACATGGATCTGATTCAGAAAAAGTTGAGTGAAACAAATCATGCCATTGTTGGTTCTGGTATCCATCCATACTGGGAAGAGAATGCGAATCAACCAGTTGCTTATGCACGCTATCAGATGTTAATGAACTATTTGAAGTTGAGCAGAACCGTTCCAAGAACGGATTTACACGATTATCCACGATATGGTGCTTTTATCTGTGGGAGCCAAGTTCAACTGGATGTTTCAAGGTCTAACTTTCTGCGGGTCATTAACGCTTTTACGCAAATTGAAGCAGCAAAAGCTTATTTGTTTGCCAATTCAGAGTTTTCAGGAGAAGATTGGAATACCAAGATTTCTAGGGATATTTTTTGGGAAGAGTCTATGCATGGGATTTATCCTGAAAATGTAGGTGTTAATGCCAGACTCTTCAAAGATGAGAATGATTTTTTTGATTATCTGAATCACTCTGCGATTTTTACAGCAGAGCGGGATGGTGAAACCTATTATTTTTATCCTATTCAAGCTAGGGACTATTTGGATACACCTGAAATTCAGGCATTTGCTCTTAATGGGGATGAGGTATCGATCTGTCCCCAAGAGGAAGATTTCCAAACCCATCGTAGTTACCAGTACCAAGACTTAACAACTCGAGGAACAGTTGAGTTTCGTAGTGTGTGTACTCAGCCGCTTGATAGGACTTTTGCTTCTGCTGCCTTTCACTTGGGATTGTTGGTTAATTTAGATCAATTAGAAACTTATTTGCAAAAGGCTCCATTTTTTATCATATTTGGACGTGATTACAAGTCATTGAGACGGCAATTTTCTAAGAAAAAACTCACAGATGAGGAAGAATCTGCAATTGTTGAGTTTTCAAAAGACTTACTCCTTCTAGCTGAGGAAGGACTGGAGAAGAGAGGTAAGCAAGAAATGACCTATTTACAACCTTTGAAAGAAGAATTGGGCCTATAATTTCTCTTATAAAGGGAGAATTTTCTGAAAAATCGTGATATAATGGAAGAGACTATAGATAAAGGATAGAGATTCATGACATTAGTTTATCAATCAACGCGTGATGCGAATAATACAGTAACTGCCAGCCAAGCTATTTTGCAAGGTTTGGCGACGGATGGCGGTTTGTTTACACCGCTTACTTATCCAAAGGTAGATTTGGACTTTGAAAAATTGAAAGATGCTTCTTACCAAGAAGTGGCTAAGTTAGTTTTGTCAGCCTTTTTAGATGACTTTACTGCAGAGGAGTTGGACTACTGTATCAACAATGCC
The DNA here is from genome assembly GCA_905221365.1 of bacterium. Classification (GTDB taxonomy): domain Bacteria; phylum Bacillota; class Bacilli; order Lactobacillales; family Streptococcaceae; genus Streptococcus. The sequence continues at coordinate 42,414 of CAJNCX010000011.1, read as the reverse complement.
TACGATAGCAAATTTGATACCCCAGCTATTGCGCCATTGGTGAAACTGGATGGGCAATACAATTTGGAACTGTTCCATGGTTCAACCATTGCCTTTAAAGACATGGCCTTGTCTATCTTGCCATACTTTATGACGACTGCTGCTAAAAAGCATGGTTTGGAGAACAAAATCGTCATTTTGACAGCGACATCTGGTGATACTGGGAAAGCCGCTATGGCGGGATTTGCGGACGTGCCTGGAACTGAGATTATCGTCTTTTATCCAAAGTATGGTGTCAGCAAGGTGCAAGAGTTGCAAATGACCACTCAGACTGGCGGCAATACTCATGTTATCGCTATTGATGGTAATTTTGACGATGCGCAAACCAACGTGAAACATATGTTTAACGATGTAGCCCTTCGTGAAAAATTGGCTGCAAACAAATTGCAATTTTCGTCAGCTAACTCTATGAACATTGGTCGTTTGGTACCACAGATTGTTTATTATGTTTATGCCTACGCTCAGTTGGTCAAGTCTGGTGAGATTGTGGCTGGTGAAAAGATCAACTTCACAGTACCAACAGGAAACTTTGGAAATATCTTGGCTGCCTTTTACGCTAAGCAAATCGGTCTACCAGTCGGCAAATTGATCTGTGCTTCAAATGACAACAATGTCTTGACTGACTTCTTTAAAACACGTGTTTACGACAAGAAACGTGAGTTCAAGGTGACGACTAGTCCATCTATGGATATCTTGGTATCTTCAAACTTGGAGCGTTTAATTTTCCATCTTTTGGGGAATGATGCGGTTAAGACAGCTGAACTCATGAATGCCTTGAGTACACAAGGACAATATGAATTGACAGACTTTGATGCAGCGATTCTGGATCTCTTTGCAGCTGAATATGCGACTGAGGAAGAAACTGCGGCAGAAATTAAACGTGTTTATGATACAGATGCCTATATCGAGGATCCACATACGGCGGTTGCCTCAGCAGTTTATAGAAAATACCAAGCTGCTACTGGCGATGCGACTAAGACAGTGATTGCTTCAACAGCTAGTCCATACAAGTTCCCAGTGGTTGCCGTAGAAGCGGTAACAGGAAAAGCAGGCTTGACTGACTTTGAAGCCTTGGCTCAATTACATGACATTTCAGGAGTGGCAGTGCCACCAGCGGTTGATGGCCTTGAAACAGCTCCAGTTCGTCATAAAACAACAGTGGCAGCTGCTGACATGCAAGCAGCGGTGGAGGCTTATCTAGGACTTTAAGGCAGAGAGAGTAAACTCGGTTGGGAAACCAACTGAGTTTCTTTTCATCAGGAGGAAGGATTGTTTAAGAGAAATAAAGATATTCTTAATATTGCATTGCCAGCTATGGGTGAAAACTTTTTGCAGATGCTCATGGGAATGGTGGACAGCTATTTGGTTGCTCACTTGGGCTTAATCGCTATTTCAGGTGTTTCAGTAGCTGGCAATATTATCACGATTTACCAGGCGATTTTCATTGCTCTTGGGGCAGCTATTTCTAGTGTTATTTCAAAAAGTTTGGGGCAGAAGGATCAGTCCAAGTTGGCTTATCACGTGACAGAGGCTCTCAAGATAACCCTATTGCTGAGTGGATTTTTAGGCGCCTTATCCATCTTTGCTGGGCAAGAGATGATAGGACTTTTGGGAACTGAGCAGGCTGTGGCTGAGAGTGGTGGGCTCTACCTATCTTTGGTGGGTGGATCGATTGTTCTCTTGGGCTTGATGACGAGTCTAGGTGCCTTGATTCGTGCAACGCATAATCCGCGTCTACCTCTCTATGTTAGTCTTTTATCTAATGCCTTGAATATTCTTTTTTCAAGTCTAGCTATTTTTGTCCTTGATATGGGCATAGCGGGTGTTGCTTGGGGGACTATCTTGTCTCGCTTAGTCGGTCTTGTGATTTTGTGGTCGCAATTAAAGCTGCCTTTTGAGAAACCGACTTTTGGTTTAGATAAGGAACTATTGACTTTGGCTTTGCCAGCGGCAGGAGAACGTCTCATGATGCGAGCTGGAGATGTAGTGATCATTGCCTTGGTTGTTTCTTTTGGGACGGAGGCAGTAGCGGGGAATGCAGTCGGAGAAGTCTTGACCCAGTTTAACTATATGCCTGCCTTTGGCGTCGCCACGGCGACGGTCATGCAGGTAGCTCGAGCAGTTGGAGAGGATAACTGGGAAAGAGTAGATGATTTGAGCAAGCAAACCTTTTGGCTTTCCCTGCTTCTCATGTTGCCCTTAACTTTCAGTATCTATGCCTTGGGGACACCATTGACTCATCTCTATACGACCGACCCTGTAGCAGTCGAAGCGAGCGTTTTGGTGGCGCTGTTCTCTCTACTAGGAACCCCCATGGCGACAGGGACAGTTATTTATACGGCAGTTTGGCAGGGCTTGGGAAATGCTCGCCTCCCCTTTTATGCGACAAGTATTGGGATGTGGTGTATCCGTATAGGGACAGCTTATCTGATGGGTATTGTTCTTGGTTGGGGCTTGCCTGGTATTTGGGCAGGAACCCTTTTGGATAATGGTTTTCGCTGGTTATTTCTACGTTACCGTTACCAGCGTTATATGATGTTGAAAGGATAGGAGATGCAAAAAATAGCTTTTATTTGGGATTTAGACGGGACTTTATTGGACTCTTACGAAGCGATTTTATCAGGAATTGAGGAGACCTTTGCTCGGTTTGCTATTCCTTATGATAAGGAGAAAGTGAGAGAGTTTATCCTTAGGTATTCAGTGCAGGATTTACTGAAGCAAGTGGCAGAAGAGCGAAAGTTGGATGCGGAAGTGCTCAATCAGGTGCGTGCCCAGAGTCTGGCTGAGAAGAATGCTCAGGTAGTTTTGATGCCAGGCGCGCGTGAAGTGCTAGCTTGGGCAGACGAAGCAGGAATTCAGCAGTTTGTCTATACTCATAAGGGGGACAATGCTTTCGCTATTCTAAGAGACTTGGGTTTGGAATGTTATTTTACAGAGATTCTAACCAGTCAGAGCGGTTTTGCGCGTAAGCCCAGTCCAGAAGTGGCGACATATCTGCTAGACAAGTATAAGTTGGATCCTAGGGATACCTATTATATAGGGGACCGGACTTTGGATGTGGAATTTGCCCAGAATAGTGGTCTTCAAAGCATCAACTTTTTAGAGTCTTCTTATGAAGGAAATCACAGGATTCAAGCACTGGCAGATATTCCCCACATTTTTGATGCTGGGGAATAAAAAATTGTGTCAGTTGCGTGACAGAAACCTAACAAACTATTTCAAGTAATCGAGTTTGTTACAAGGAATGGACAGTTCTGTTAAATAGGCCCGAGAGGGCTTTTTTTCTGCTTTTTTTGTGTTATGATAGACAGGTACTCATTTGAAAGGAATATGAACGAATGAAGAAAAGAATTATTTTTGCCTCAACAGTAGCCTTGTCATTTGCACCTGTGTTGGCAACCCAAGCAGAAGAAGCCCTTTGGACTGCACGTAGTGTTGAGCAAATCCAAAACGATTTGACTAAAACGGACAACAAAACAAGCTATACAGTACAGTATGGTGATACCTTGGGCACCATTGCAGAAGCTTTGGGTGTAGATGTCACAGTTCTTGCTAATTTGAATAAAATCACCAATATGGACTTGATTTTCCCAGATACTGTCCTCACTACAACTGTCAATGAGAAAGAAGAGGTAACGGAAGTTGAAATCCAAACTCCTCAAGCAAATGCTAGTGAAGAAGTGACGACTGCGACAGCTAATTTGACGACAAATCAAGTGACTGTTGATGATCAAACTGTTCAGATTGCAGACCTTTCTCAACCAATTGAGGAAGTACCAAGTGCAACAGAGACGGAAAAACCAGTAGAAGTAGCGTCAAGTTCAGAAGTTTCTGAGACAGCGACAGTTGCTGAAGAGACGCCATCTACAGAAACACCTGTAGCTGAAGAAACAGCAGAAACAACTCGTCCAGTTGAAGAAGAAGCTCCTCAAGCGACTACTCCAGCAGAAGCACCAGTAGCAGCTGCTCCAGCAATTGAAACGCCTGCTGATACAACAGGAACAAGTGCAACAGAAGAAACAGTAGCATCAACAGCAACTTCTGACACTGCAACTTCGACTTATCAAGCAGAGCAAAGCCAAACTCCTTCAAGAACTTATTCAGCTCCAGCAGCTCCTGACTATGCAGGCCTTGCTGTAGCCAAGTCTGAGAACGCTGGTCTTCAACCACAAACGGCAGCCTTTAAGGAAGAAATCGCCAACTTGTTTGGCATTACATCCTTTAGTGGCTACCGTCCTGGTGACAGTGGGGACCATGGTAAAGGTTTGGCCATCGACTTTATGGTTCCAGTGAGTTCAGCACTCGGAGATCAAATTGCAGAATATGCAGTCAAAAATATGGCTAGCCGTGGTATCAACTATATCATTTGGAAACAACGTTTCTACGCTCCATATGATAGTAAATATGGACCAGCCTATACGTGGAATCCAATGCCGGATCGTGGTAGTGTGACCGAAAACCACTATGACCACGTTCACGTATCTATGAATTAAGAATAATAAGAAGCTATACATTTAAAAGTGTAGCTTTTTTTTGTGTAAAATAGTATTGATAAGTGAAATAAAATCTAAAACATGTTAAAATGTAAGCGAATACAAAACTATACTAACGCTTTTAAGCATAGAGAGAAGGGATGAAGTGAATGACAAATCGATTAAAAACTCCATTTGAGAAAACAAGAGATGATTTTGAAGAGGAATTTTGTGGTGAAATTGTCGAATTCTTGATTTTTACCCTCCAAAATGTAACTGGGGCCGCTTCTTTAAAAGATGGTTGTAAAATGCCGTCCGTTCATTTTAAAGCTAGTGTCAATGTTGCAACCCAGGAATTCTCTGAACGTGAGGGACGTTTGGAATGGGTATTGACTCCTGAGGAATTTGAAGAAAAGAGATGGGGCTTTAGTTTTGAACCCTACAAAATTCATCATATCAAATGTCAAAAACGCCCCTTCATGGAGTTAGAGCCATATATGTCAGAAGTAGCTAATAACTGCTACCACTTGCTGGAATACCTAGATGACCAATCCTCAGACTCTAGGTTAGAGACCTTGATTGAAACCTATCAAAAACCGGTCATCATTCAAGACGATATTGGCGAATTCACCTTAAACAGAGCCTATTCTTGGTTTGAAGGATTTATCACTTACGAGGGTGGTAAGATTCATGCTATCTTTGCTGCGAGTGCAGATGAAAGTCTCCCTCCAAGTTCTTTTGATGATCTAAAGAAATTTATGGGAACTTTCCAAGTTCAAGATACTCGGATTAAAGACTATATTGTCAAAGAACTGTGGGAAACAGCTCAAGACTGGATAGATTCAGATGAAAATGATGTGGAGTTAACAGAAGAGTATTTTACCAACTCTCTTTCCTTGAGTGAACTATCGATCAACGAAGACGGGGAATTGACCCTCTACTATGATGATAGCGAGGAAATTTTTGCAGGCCATGCCATCGAAGTTGTCATTGATAAAGAGGGAGAAATCCTTCGAGCAGATTTGGTAGGTTAGTGCTGGATTTTATCTAGAATATAGAAATAATAGCCTTTTGGGATTGAAACCAAGAGGCTATTTTTCGTGAGTAAGCAAAATAGTTGCGTTTTTAATCTTTCTGTAATATACTTGATAAGTCAATAGTTGATAAATCAAGTGTATGCAAGGAGGTAGAAATGAAAAAAATTAACGACTTACTGTACCAGCTCCATTTAACAGATCAGATGATCACTCAACTTTTTGAGAAACAATTGGGAATTAGTTTGACCCGCTATCAAATCTTGCAGTTTTTACTGCAGCAGTCACCCTGCAACCAGATTGCCGTTCAGGAGAAGTTGCAAATCGACCAGGCGGCCTTGACCCGTCATTTTAAGATACTAGAGTCAGAGGGCTATGTCTGTCGCAAGCGTAATCCGGCCAATCAGCGAGAAGTCTTAGTTGAATTAACCCAAGAAGCCAAGAATCAACTCTTAGTCAGTCCGCCTAAACATCATTTGCGAGTGAAGGAACAGATGGAGAGCATCTTATCGACAGCCGAGCAGAAAGAGCTAACAACTTTACTGACGAAACTAGTGTCAGGTCTAGAAAAAATAGAATTTTAAGGAGAAAACGATGTCAATCATTACTACTATTTTAGCAACTCTTGTTGCCCTCGAACATTTTTATATCTTTTATTTGGAGAGTATGGCAACCCAATCGGATGCAACCAGCCGAGTCTTTAATATGGACAAGGAAGAGTTGACTAGACCCTCTGTCACCTCACTGTTTAAAAACCAAGGGATTTATAATGCTTTGATAGGTGTGTTTCTCTTGTACGGGATTTATTTTTCGCAAAGCTTGGAAATTGTGACCATCTTTGTTTTATTTGTGCTTGGTGCAGCGACCTACGGTTCTCTAACAGCAGATAAGAAGATTATTCTGAAGCAAGGTGGGCCCGCTATTTTGACTTTGCTGAGTATGTTGCTTTTGAAATAAGAAAACCAGCGTCTTTTAGGACGCTGGTTTTTGTATGCTCTTATCCATTTCGACGTTTACGGGCTAGTAGGGCTCTGTAAAAGAAGATGTGATTGTTTTGGATATAGGGAAGGATTGAAAAACTAGCAATTCCAAAGGTGATCCAGTTGAGGAAGTACCAAGGGAGTAGTTGTAAGTCGAGGACAAAGCGTTGGAACTTGTATCCTTTCATCAAGAAACGGCTGGTTTTCAGGATTTGATGGGGTTTAGCCTGTCCTAAATCCAGAGTGTCGCAGAGGAGGAATTCTACCTGCGAGTAGGCATAATGTTGAGGAACGTAGAGGATATTTCCCACAATCATCAAGATAAGGCTCGCGAAAAAGTAGAGCCCAAAGGTCATAAGGAATTGCTCGGTTTCAACGGATGAGAGGTCTAGTTTTGGAAATTCAGGATGTAGGGCAACAAATCTCCGAGCCAATAGATTGCTATAAAAGAGAAAATAAACGCCTATTAAGTTAGGGATGCTCCATAAAAAGAGGTAGAAACGTTTGAGGAGCAGGGTTAGGAAGGTTTGCGAGAAGCGCTCTTCAGCAAAGAGGGCCAGGCTTGATTTTACGGAGAGTTCCGTATCAGGATCCTTGAGGAGTCGGAGTGTCGCAAATGCAGCACCTGCTAGAAAAATCGTGCTCATAAAAGAAACCACTAGCGGGAAGAGATAGGCTTGGAGTACTTGTGCCAGCATGCTGAAAAAGGATTGCTCTAAAACACTTTCTTGGAGACGAGCCAAGGGGTTGAGAAAGCCTGACAAGATGACCAGCATACTAGGTAAGAGATAGACGAGAAAGAGGCGGGGATTTTCAGCCTGAAATTGCCTCGTCTGCAGACGAATGGTTTTTAAATCAATTTTTGGGTATTTCATTCTTTCATTATACCATAGTTCGTGACAGTTCCAGCTTTTTTTGATAAAATCATACAGTATGCCTTTGGGCACAAAGTATGAACTGGGACTGTCTTTCCCAGCTTCGGAGGTAGAAAATGTCAGATTCACCAATCAAATACCGTTTGATTAAGAAAGAAAAACACACGGGAGCTCGTCTGGGAGAAATCATCACCCCGCACGGTACTTTTCCAACGCCTATGTTTATGCCAGTTGGGACCCAAGCTACTGTTAAAACCCAGTCGCCAGAAGAGTTGAAGGAGATGGGATCAGGGATTATCCTATCTAATACTTATCATCTATGGCTTCGTCCAGGAGATGAACTCATCGCACGCGCAGGCGGTCTCCACAAGTTCATGAACTGGGATCAGCCAATCTTGACGGATAGTGGGGGGTTCCAGGTTTATTCCCTAGCAGATAGCCGAAATATCACAGAAGAAGGCGTAACCTTTAAAAACCATCTCAATGGTTCTAAGATGTTCCTATCGCCAGAAAAAGCCATTTCTATTCAGAATAATCTAGGCTCAGACATCATGATGTCTTTTGATGAATGTCCTCAGTTTTACCAACCCTATGATTACGTTAAGAAATCAATCGAGCGTACCAGCCGTTGGGCGGAGCGTGGTTTGAAGGCTCACCGTCGCCCACAGGATCAAGGTTTGTTTGGGATTGTACAGGGGGCAGGATTTGAAGACCTTCGCCGTCAGTCAGCTCACGACCTCGTCAGCATGGATTTCCCAGGCTACTCTATCGGTGGTTTGGCAGTGGGAGAAACGCACGAAGAGATGAATGCAGTCTTGGACTTCACAACCCAACTTCTTCCTGAAAACAAACCTCGCTATTTGATGGGAGTGGGAGCGCCAGATAGCTTGATTGATGGGGTCATTCGTGGGGTGGATATGTTTGACTGTGTCTTACCGACTCGTATCGCTCGTAACGGTACCTGTATGACCAGTCAGGGACGTTTGGTTGTCAAAAATGCTCAGTTTGCTGAGGATTTTACGCCACTAGATCCCGAGTGTGATTGCTACACATGTAAGAACTACACACGCGCCTACCTTCGTCACTTGCTCAAGGCTGACGAAACCTTCGGTATCCGCTTGACTAGCTACCACAATCTTTACTTCTTGCTCAACCTGATGAAGCAAGTGCGTCAAGCCATCATAGATGACAATCTCTTGGAATTTCGTGAGTATTTTGTAGAAAAATATGGCTACAACAAGTCAGGACGCAATTTCTAAAACGGAATTTATAGAAGCTAAAAATCCTACGTTTTCTCGTAGGATTTTTCTTCTTTTTTTGATAGAATAAAGTGTATAACGAAAGGAAGAATAGACTCGTATGCGTATTAAATGGTTTTCCTTGATTAGGATTACAGGTTTACTTCTGGTGCTTCTGTACCACTTCTTTCAGACCATCTTTCCTGGAGGATTTTTCGGGGTAGATGTCTTTTTCACATTTTCGGGATTCTTGATTACCTCCCTCCTTTTAGAAGAGTTTGGAAAGAAAAGCCAGATTGATTTACTGGGCTTTTTTAAGAGACGGTTTTATCGGATCGTGCCACCTGTGGTGCTGATGGTTCTGATGACCATGCCCTTTACCCTCCTAGTTCGTCAAGACTATGTTGCTGGAATTGGCGGCCAGATAGCTGGAGTTCTCGGTTTTATGACCAACTTCTACGAAATGTTAACAGGGGGAAGTTATGAATCCCAGTTCATTCCGCATCTCTTTGTTCACAACTGGAGTCTAGCTGTTGAGGTTCACTACTATATCCTTTGGGGCTTAGCGGTTTGGTTCTTATCCAAACGTTCAAAATCTAGTAGTCAATTGAGAGGGATGGTCTTTCTCCTTTCTGCGGGAGCTTTCATCATTAGCTTTTTCTCCATGTTTATTGGCAGTCTAATGGCTAGTTCCTACTCATCTGTCTACTTTTCAAGTTTGACCCATGTCTATCCCTTCTTTTTAGGAAGCATTTTGGCGACAGTTGTGGGGGTTCGTCAGACGAGCGATTTAGTCAAGCAGTTTGACCGGACGTGGGATCTTCGCCAGAATCTACTGGTGTTTGCTGCAGGTCTCTTGGTATTGTTGCTCTTGACTTTCTTTGTCAAGTTCACATACCTGTTTGCGTACTTATTTGGCTTCTTGCTGGCAAGTTTAGCGGCAGTGACCATGATTTTTGCTGCGCGTGTCTTACATGAGAAAACGCCTGAGATACAAGAACCTCGGATAATCACCTTTCTAGCGGATACCAGCTATGCGGTTTATCTCTTCCACTGGCCTTTTTATATTATTTTTTCTCAGTTGATGAGCAATCTGCCTGCTGTTATTCTGACGATCATCTTTTCTTATTTCTTTGCTATCCTATCCTTCTATATTATTGAGCCATTGATTGCCGGTAAATCCAATCCTTTAATACGGAAGATTAGTCGATTGCCTCATATTAAACCAATTAGTGCTGGTGGTGCTGGCATTCTTACCTTGATTACCTTGATTATCATAACTGTGGCTCCCCAAGTTGGAGCTTTTGAGACAGACTTGATGGTCAATGGTTTCAAACAAGCCCAGACCAACTTGGATCAGATGAAGAAATTGGCTGAGCAAGCTGAAGTCAGTCGCCTAGGAATTTCGGAGGGAACAAGCCTGATTGGGGATTCTGTAGCCTTACGAGCCAATACAGCCTTGCAAGAGGCGCTTCCTGAAGCAAATATCAATGCCCAAGTTAGTCGAACGACCAAGCAAGCCAATGACATCATGCTCAATAACAGCCAGAACAAGGTACTTCTAAAAACAGTTGTCATTGCAACGGGTGTAAACGGACCAGAGAATTATAAAGATGACTTAGATACGATCGTTAAAAATCTTCCCAAAGGCCACCATCTGATTCTTGTAACTCCTTATGAAGGTGACGAGAGCAAGGAGACTTACAAATCAGTTGAGCAGTATGCGACTTATGCGCGGGAATTAGCTGAAAAGAATCCGTATGTGAGCATCGCTGACTGGAATAAGGTTGCTAAGGAGCACCCTGAAATCTGGGCTGGAACCGACCAAGTCCACTTTGGAAATGATAGCAACATGATTGAAGAAGGTGCTAAACTTTACGCAGAGACGATTGCAGCTGCTGTTAAGGCTGCTCAAGAACTGCCTGTGAAATCAAAATAAGATCAAAGAGTTGGAGAAATCCAGCTCTTTTAAAATATCCACGAAAAATAGGTCTATACCATTTACAAATGAAAAAGAAAGGTTTATAATGTAATTGACATAATAAATTCTAGAATCAATCTATCAAGGAGGTTATCATTATGCCTAATTATATTAAAGCGGATCAGTTTTTCTACCCACACGGAGTTCGTCGTGGCGGTTACTTGGAACTTGTGGATGGCAAGTTTGGCAAACATGTGGATGAGATTCCTGAAGGAGCTGAGGTGATTGACTATACAGGCTATAGCATTGCCCCAGGACTTGTAGATACCCACATTCATGGATTTGGTGGTGTCGATGTCATGGACAATAACATCGAAGGTACCCTTCATACTATGAGTGAAGGATTGCTTAGCACGGGTGTTACCAGCTTCTTGCCAACGACGTTGACTTCCTCTTACGAGCAGTTGCTTGCGGTAACTGAAAATATCGGTGCTCGTTATCAGGAAGCAAGTGGAGCCAAGATTCGTGGTATCTATTTTGAAGGGCCTTATTTCACAGAGAAATACAAGGGAGCTCAAAATCCTGCCTATATGAAGGACCCTCGTATGGATGAGTTTCGTGCTTGGCAAAAAGCTGCCAATGGTTTGCTTAATAAAATTGCCCTTGCGCCAGAACGCGAAGGTGTAGAAGACTTTGTTCGTACGATTACAGGCGAAGGAGTGACTGTTGCTCTAGGGCATTCAAATGCGACTTTTGATGAAGCTAAAAAAGCAGTTGATGCTGGAGCAAGCGTTTGGGTACATGCCTACAATGGAATGCGTGGGTTGACTCACCGTGAACTCGGTATGGTGGGAGCCATGTATGAGTTGCCACATACTTACGCTGAATTGATTTGTGACGGTCACCATGTGGATCCAAAGGCCTGTGATATTTTGCTCAAACAAAAAGGAACTGAAAATATTGCCCTTATCACAGACTGTATGACAGCTGGTGGCTTGGAAGACGGTGACTACATGTTGGGAGAATTCCCAGTAGTTGTTGCCAATGGAACTGCACGCCTCAAATCGACAGGCAATTTGGCAGGTTCTATCCTCAAACTCAAAGATGGTTTGAAGAATGTGGTCGAATGGGGCATTGCGAATCCGCATGAAGCAGTCATGATGGCCAGCCTCAACCCAGCAAAATCTGTTCACATCGATGATGTTTGTGGACAAATCCGTGAAGGCTACGATGCTGACTTTATCGTACTAGATAAAGATTTGGAATTGGTAGCAACCTACCTAGACGGTGTGAAACGTTATCAAGCATAGTAAAAAGCAGAGGCTGTGATGATTCAGCCTTTGCTTTTCTATTTAGAGATATCTTCAGAAAGCTAGAAGATTGTTCTATAATGAAGCAAAATCCTTTCATTGTTCTAGAAAATTCGTTATAATATACGGTACAAAGGAAGTAGTGAAAATGTATCGTGTTATAGAAATGTATGGGGACTTTGAACCGTGGTGGTTCATAGAAGGCTGGGAAAAAGATGTCATCATGAGTCGCTCTTTTAACAAGTACTATGATGCTCTAAAATATTATAAATCATGCTGGTTTGAGCTGGAAAAGAAGAATCCTCTTTATAAGAGTCGGAGCGATTTGATGACTATTTTTTGGGATCCTGCAGATCAACGTTGGTGTGATGAGTGTGATGAGTATTTGCAGCAGTATCATTCTTTGGCTCTTTTACAGGATGGGCAAGTCATCCCCGATGAAAAGCTACGTCCAGGCTACGAAAAACAAACAGGTCAAGAAAAACACCGTTCTTGCCGCATGAAATGGAGATAAAAAAGTAACTTTTTAAGTTGCTTTTTTTATTTTTTTGCGAATAGTTAGATAAGGAGGGCGGTATGGTACAAGAAATTGCACAGAAAATTATTGCGACTGCGAAAGAAAAAAAGGCTCAGGATATCTATTTTATCCCCAAGGAAAAGTCCTATGAGCTTCACATGCGGGTTGGAGACGAACGGTGTCTAGTTGACTCCTATGAGTTTGATGTTTTAGCTGCTGTGATTAGTCATTTTAAGTTTGTAGCGGGTATGAATGTAGGGGAGAAGAGACGTAGTCAGCTGGGCTCTTGCGACTATCAGCATGGGGAGAAGGTGTCTTCTCTGCGTTTGTCTACCGTAGGAGATTATCGGGGACATGAGAGTTTGGTTATTCGTTTGTTGCACGATGAGGAGCAGGAACTGCATTTCTGGTTTCAGGATATGAACGAACTGGGTGAGCAGTACCGGCAACGGGGCCTCTACCTTTTTGCGGGTCCGGTCGGCAGTGGCAAGACGACTCTGATGCACGAATTAGCTAAGTCTCTGTTTAAGGGGCAGCAAGTTATGTCTATCGAAGACCCAGTAGAAATCAAGCAGGAAGACATGCTCCAGTTACAGTTGAATGAGGCGATTGGCTTGACCTATGAAAATCTCATCAAACTGTCTCTCCGGCATCGTCCTGACCTCTTGATTATTGGTGAAATTCGGGACAGCGAGACGGCGCGTGCGGTTGTCAGAGCCAGTTTGACAGGTGCGACAGTTTTTTCAACCATTCATGCCAAGAGTATCCGAGGTGTTTATGAACGCCTTCTGGAGTTGGGTGTGACGGAGGAGGAACTAGCAGTTGTTCTGCAAGGCGTCTGCTACCAGAGATTAATCGGGGGAGGAGGAATTGTTGACTTTGCAAACAAAGACTATCAGGAACATCAGCCAACCAGGTGGAATGCGCAGATTGACCAGCTTCTTAAAGATGGACATATTACAAGTCTTCAGGCTGAAACGGAAAAAATTAGCTACAGCTAAGCAGAAGAAAATCATCACTTTGTTTAACAACCTCTTCTCCAGTGGCTTTCATTTGGTGGAAATTATTTCTTTCTTGGGGAGAAGTGCCTTGCTGGAAAAGGACTATGTGGCCCAGATGCACCAAGGCTTGTCTCAAGGAAAATCCTTCTCAGAAATGATGGACAGCTTGGGTTTTTCAAGTGCCATTGTGACCCAGTTATCCCTAGCTGAAGTGCATGGGAATCTTCACCTGAGTTTGGGAAAGATAGAAGAATATCTGGATAATTTGTCCAAGGTCAAGAAAAAGTTAATCGAAGTGGCGACCTATCCTTTGATTTTGCTGGCATTTCTCCTGCTAATCATGCTGGGATTGAGAAACTATTTGCTACCTCAACTGGACAGTAGCAATATCGCTACCCAAATCATCGGCAATCTGCCACAAATATTTCTGGGACTAGTGTTGGTTTGCTCACTATCTTTACTTTTAACTCTCACTTTCTACAAAAGAAGTTCCAAGATGCGGGTCTTCTCGATGTTAGCACGGATTCCCTTTCTTGGAATCTTTGTCCAGACCTATCTGACAGCCTATTACGCGCGTGAATGGGGCAATATGGTTTCACAGGGAATGGAACTGACGCAGATTTTTCAGATCATGCAGGAACAAGGTTCTCAGCTCTTTAAAGAAATCGGTCAAGATCTGGCTCAAGCCCTGCAAAATGGCCGTGAATTTTCTCAAACCATAGCGACCTATCCTTTCTTTAAAAAGGAGTTGAGTCTCATCATCGAGTATGGAGAAGTCAAGTCCAAGCTGGGGAGTGAGTTGGAAATCTATGCAGAAAAAACTTGGGAAGCCTTTTTTACCCGAGTCAACCGCACCATGAACTTAGTACAGCCACTGGTTTTTATCTTTGTGGCCCTGATTATCATTTTACTTTATGCGGCAATGCTTATGCCCATGTATCAAAATATGGAGGTAAATTTTTAAAATGAAAAAACTCATGACAAATTTAAAAAAAGCCAAGGTTAAAGCCTTTACTCTGGTAGAGATGTTAGTCGTCCTTTTAATCATCAGCGTACTTCTCTTGCTCTTTGTACCCAATTTGACCAAGCAAAAGGATGCCGTAGATGACAAAGGAAAAGCTGCTGTTGTCAAGGTCGTAGAAAGTCAGGCAGAGCTCTATAGTCTGGACAAGAATGAAGATGCTAGCCTTAGCAAATTACAAGCGGACGGTCGCATCACAGCAGAGCAAGCCAAGGCTTATAAAGAATACCATGCAAAACAAAAAACAAGTCAAACTGTTGCGGATTAAGGCCTTTACCATGTTAGAAAGTCTCTTGGTTTTGGGGCTTGTGAGTATCATTGCCTTGGGCTTGTCCGGCTCAGTTCAGTCCAGTTTTGCAGCGGTGGAGGAGCAGATTTTCTTTATGGAGTTTGAAGAACTCTATCGGGAAACGCAAAAACGCAGTGTTGCTAGTCAGCAAAAGACCAGCTTGAATTTAGATGGACAGACGATCAGCAATGGCAGTCAGAAGTTGACTGTTCCCAAAGGGATTCAGGCACCATCTGGACAAACGATTCATTTTGACCGAGCTGGGGGCAATTCGTCTCTGGCTAAGGTTGAATTTCAGACCAGCAAAGGAGCGATTCGCTATCAATTATATCTAGGAAATGGGAAAATTAAACGCATTAAGGAAACTAAAAATTAAGGCAGTGATCTTACTAGAAGCAGTAGTCGCTCTAGCCATATTTGCCAGTATTGCAACCCTCCTCTTGGGACAAATTCAGAAAAATAGACAAGAAGAGGCAGAAATCTTGCAAAAAGAGGAAGTCTTGCGTGTGGCTAAGATGGCTCTGCAAACAGGGCAAAATCAAGTGAGGGTAAATGGAGTGGAGATTCAGGTGTTTGCTAGTGAAAAAGGAGTGGAGGTCTACCATGGTTCAGAGAAGTTACTCGACCTTAAAGAGCAGTAAGGTAAGAGCTTTCACTCTTTTAGAATCTCTGATTGCCCTTATCGTCATTAGCGGGGGCTTGCTTCTCTTTCAAGCTATGAGCCAGCTCCTCATTTCAGAAGTTCGTTACCAGCAGCAAAGCGAGCAAAAGGAGTGGCTCTTGTTTGTGGAACAGCTGGAGGCGGAGTTAGAGCGTTCGCAGTTCGAAAAGGTGGAAGGCAATCGCATCTACATGAAACAGGATGGTAAGGATATCTCGATAGGCAAGTCTAAATTAGATGATTTTCGGAAGACCGATAGCAGTGGCCGGGGCTATCAGCCTATGGTTTATGGATTGAAATCAGCACAAATCACAGAGGAAAATCAACTGGTTCGCTTTCGCTTCCAATTTCAAAAAGGCTTAGAAAGGGAATTCATCTATCGTGTGGAAAAAGCAAAAAGTTAAGGCAGGTGTTCTCCTATATGCAGTCACCATGGCAGCTATCTTTAGTCTTTTGTTGCAGTTTTATTTAAATCGACAAGTAGCCCATCACAAAGACTTTGCCCTAAACAAAGAAAAGTTGGCAGCTTTTGCAATGGCTAAGCGAAGTAAAGATAAGGTTGAGCAAGAAAGTGGGGAACGAGTCTTCAACTTAGGAAAAGTCAGGTATCAAAATACGAAAACAGGTTTTGCAACAAGTGTTCGTATGAATAAGGGCAACTATGAATTTTTCTTTCCTCCGATGAAAACCCAAGAAAAGAAAACAGATCAAAAGGAACAAGTAGCGACTGATTCAAGCAATCAAGCAGGGAAGAAAAAATCAGAAGAAAAGCCTGAAAAGAAAGACAAATCCTAGTCAATTCAACTTCTTTGTGCTAAACTAAAAGCATGAAACATGATTTTAATCACAAAGCAGAAACCTTTGATTCGCAAAAAAATATCTTTCTTGCAAACTTGGTTTGTCAAGCAGTTGAAAAACAGATTGATCTTCTATCAGACAAGAAAATACTGGATTTCGGTGGTGGGACGGGTCTATTAGCTTTGCCCCTGGCTCAGCAGGCCAAGTCGGTTACCCTTGTAGACATCTCGGAGAAAATGCTGGAGCAAGCACGTTTGAAAGCAGAGCAACAAGACATCAAGAATATCCAGTTTTTGGAGCAGGATTTACTGGCAAATCCCTTGGAGCAACAATTTGACCTGATTGTTGTCAGTCGGGTTCTTCATCATATGCCTGATCTAGATGCGACTCTTGCCATGTTTCACCATCATCTTAGGGAGAATGGACAGGTCCTCATTGCTGATTTTGTCAAGACAGATACCAACCACCATGGTTTTGATTTAGCTGAACTGGAAACTAAGCTCGCCCAGTTTGGTTTTTCAAGCATAGACAGTCAGATTCTCTATAGTGCTGAAGGTCTTTTCCTAGGAAATTACGCAGAGCTCTTTTTAACTGTAGCCCAAAAATCACTTGCTGACTAAAGCAGTGATTTTTTTCTTCAGATGGAAAAAATAGGGGAAATTTGATAAAATAGGAACATGGATTTTGAAAAAATTGAACAAGCTTATACGTATTTACTAGAGAATGTCCAAGTCATCCAAAGTGATTTGGCGACCAACTTTTATGACGCCTTGGTAGAGCAAAATAGTATCTACCTAGATGGTGAGACCGAATTAGAGCAGGTCAAGGAGAACAATCAAGCTCTTAAACGCTTAGCGCTTCGCAAGGAAGAGTGGCTCAAGACCTACCAGTTTCTCTTGATGAAGGCAGGACAAATGGAGCCTTTGCAGGCCAATCACCAGTTTACACCAGATGCCATTGCCCTCCTCTTGGTACTTGTTGTAGAAGAGTTGTTTGAACAAGAGGAAATTAGCATCCTCGAGATAGGTTCTGGCATGGGAATTTTGGGGGCTACTTTCTTGACTTCTCTTGCTAAAAAAGTAGATTACTTGGGAATCGAAGTGGATGACTTGCTGATTGATTTGGCGGCTAGTATGGCAGATGTGATTGGTCTGCAGGCAGGTTTTGTTCAAGGCGATGCCGTTCGTCCGCAAATGCTTAAAGAAAGCGACGTGGTCATCAGCGACTTGCCTGTCGGCTATTACCCAGACGATGCAATCGCTTCACGCTATCAAGTGGCTTCTAGCCAAGAACATACCTATGCCCATCATTTGCTCATGGAGCAAGGTCTCAAGTACCTCAAGTCAGATGGATATGCTATTTTTCTAGCTCCGAGCGACTTGTTGACCAGTCCTCAAAGTGATTTGTTAAAAGGTTGGATCAAAGACGAAGTCGGTCTGACGGCTATCATCGCCTTACCAGAGGATATTTTCTCAACTGCAAGCCAAGCTAAAAGTATTTTTGTTTTACAGAAAAAAACTGAACAGGAACTGAAACCTTTTCTCTATCCGCTAGAAAGTTTGCAAGATCCAGCTGCACTATTGAAATTCAAAGAAAATTTTCAAAAATGGAGCAAAGGTACTGAAATGTAAGGTAAATTTTGTTATAATAGTTGAAAACGCTTAAAAGAGGTATCATGTTATGACTAAAACAATTGCAATCAATGCAGGAAGCTCAAGTTTGAAATGGCAACTCTATCAAATGCCAGAAGAAGTAGTATTGGCGAAAGGCTTGATTGAACGCATCGGTTTGAAGGACTCTATCTCAACTGTAAAATTCGACGGCCGTTCTGAAAAACAAATTCTTGATATTGACGATCACACACAAGCTGTTAAAATTTTATTAGATGATTTGATTCGTTTTGACATTATCAAAGGTTATGATGAAATTACTGGTGTCGGGCACCGTGTCGTGGCTGGTGGTGAATATTTCAAAGAGTCAACCTTGGTAGAGGGAGATGTTTTGGAAAAGGTTGAAGAGTTGGGACTTTTGGCTCCTCTTCACAATCCAGCCAACGCGGCAGGAATTCGTGCCTTCAAGGAATTGCTTCCAGATATTACCAGCGTTGTTGTTTTTGATACATCATTCCATACAACCATGCCAGAGAAAGCCTATCGTTACCCTCTTCCAAACAAATACTACACTGAAAATAAAGTTCGTAAGTATGGTGCCCATGGGACAAGTCATCAGTTTGTGGCGGGAGAAGCAGCTAAAATTTTAGGTCGCCCCCTAGAAGAGTTGAAATTGATTACTTGTCATATTGGAAATGGTGGTTCTATTACAGCTGTCAAAGGCGGTCAGTCTGTTGATACATCCATGGGCTTCACTCCACTTGGTGGTATTATGATGGGGACTCGTACAGGTGATATTGATCCGGCTATCATCCCCTATTTAATGCAACATACAGATGACTTTAATACACCAGAGGATATCAGTCGAATTCTCAATCGTGAGTCAGGACTTTTGGGTGTTTCTGAGAGATCAAGCGATATGCGTGATATTCACGAAGCTATGCGTACAGGTGACGAGAAAGCGCAGCTGGCAAATGAGATTTTTGTGGATCGTATCCAAAAGTATATTGGTCAGTATCTGGCAGTTTTGAACGGTGCAGATGCCATTATCTTTACAGCCGGAATTGGAGAAAATTCTGTAACGATTCGTCAGATGGTTATTGAAGGCATTTCTTGGTTTGGCTGTGATGTGGATCCTGAAAAGAATGTCTTTGGCGCTACAGGAGATATCTCAACAGAAGCTGCTAAAGTTCGTGTCTTGGTTATCCCAACTGATGAAGAATTGGTCATCGCTCGTGACGTTGAACGCTTGAAAAAGTAAGATGAACTGAATAAAATTACAAGGTAAGAGACAATAAAAAGGAGTTGGGAGATAAATTTTCCCAACTTTTTGTTGTTAAAACAGTCTAAAACCTTGTCATTATTGGCTTTTTTGAAATTTATGGTATAATAGTAGTAATTTAATAGATGGAGTGGAGTTTTGAAGAAAAGCTTTCGTGTAAAAAGAGAGAAAGATTTTAAGGCTATTTTCACGGATGGAACAAGTTTTGCTAATCGTAAATTTGTTGTCTACCAATTGGAAAATCAGAAAAGTCATTTTCGAGTAGGGCTGTCCGTCAGTAAGAAATTAGGGAATGCAGTCACTAGAAATCAAATTAAAAGACGGATTCGACACATTTTGCTAAGTGTAAGGGAGCAGTTAGCTGATAACGTTGATTTTGTCGTGATTGCTCGAAAAGGGGTTGAAGGCTTGGATTATGCAGAAATGGAGAAAAATCTACTCCACGTATTAAAGTTATCAAAGATTTACCGGGAAGGAATTAGGAGTGAAAAAGAAACTACAGTTGACTAGTTTGCTGGGCTTGTCCTTGTTTGTCATGACAGCCTGTGGGACAAGCGATGTTGCAGCAGATTCTACAGATATATGGAGTAAATTTGTCTATTTTTTTGCTGAAATCATCCGCTTCTTGTCCTTTGACGTTAGTATCGGAGTGGGGATTATCCTCTTTACGATCCTGATTCGTACGATTCTATTGCCAGTCTTTCAGACTCAGATGGTAGCCTCTAGAAAAATGCAAGAGGCTCAACCACGCATCAAGGCTCTGCAAGAACAATATCCAGGTCGTGATATGGAAAGTAGAACCAAGCTGGATCAGGAGATGCGCAAGGTCTATAAAGAATTAGGGGTCAAACACTCTTCTTCTCTCTGGCCGATTTTGATTCAAATGCCGGTTCTCTTGGCTCTCTTCCAAGCCTTGACTCGAGTAGACTTTTTGAAAACAGGGCATTTTTTGTGGGTGAACCTTGGGGGAGTAGACACAAGCTTTATCCTTCCGATTTTGGCGGCAGTCTTTACCTTCTTAAGTAGTTGGTTATCGAATAAGGCTTTACCTGAAAGAAGTGGAGCTATGACAGGGATGATGTACGGGATGCCTGTACTGATCTTTATCTTTGCCATCTCTTCACCTAGTGGCGTAGCCTTGTACTGGGCAGTATCCAATGCTTATCAAGTTTTGCAAACTTACTTCTTAAATAATCCTTTTAAGATTATTGCAGCGCGTGAGGCGGAAGTACAAGCTAAAAAAGATTTGGAAAATAGAAAAAGAAAAGCCAAGAAAAAGGCTCAGAAAACGAAATAATAAGGAGGAATCTGGTAATGGTATTATTTACAGGTTCAACTGTTGAAGAAGCAATCCAGAAAGGATTGAAAGAGTTAGGTATTCCGAGAATGAAGACCCACATCAAGGTCGTGTCCAAAGAGAAGAAAGGTTTTTTAGGCCTGTTTGGGAAGAAACCGGCTCAAGTTGATATTGAAGCGATTAGTGAGACGACTGTGATTAAGGCCAATCAACAAGCTATAAAAGGTGTTCCAAAAGAAATCAATGAACAAAACGAACCTGTTAAGACAGTAACAGAGGCGACAGTTGATCTTGGTCACGTTGTTGAGGCAATAAAAAAAATAGAAGAGGAAGGTCAGGGTGTTTCTGACGAAGTCAAGGCTGAAATCTTGAAAAATGAGAAACATGCTAGCACGATCTTAGAAGAAACCGGTCACATCGCAATTTTAAATGAATTGCAGACAGGAGATGCTGGGGTGGAAGAACCAGCAGCGTGTGAGGAACTTGCATCTATGTCAGAACAGGCAGAAAGTCAGTCTTTGGAAGATCTGGGTTTGAAGGTCGAGCCGAGTTATGACATCGAACAAGTGGCAACTGAAGTAGCTAGCTACGTTCAAACCATTGTGGACGATATGGATGTTGAAGGGACGATTTCAAGCGACTACAATCGCCGCACTATCAATCTTCAAATCGATACCAATGAGCCTGGTCGCATTATTGGCTATCACGGGAAAGTATTGAAAGCCCTTCAGCTTTTGGCGCAAAACTACCTCTACAATCGCTATTCAAGAACTTTCTATATCACAATCAACGTCAATGATTACGTTGAACACCGTGCAGAAGTCTTGCAAACCTACGCTCAAAAATTGGCGACTCGCGTTTTAGAAGAAGGACGTAGCCAACAAACAGATCCAATGTCAAATAGCGAACGCAAGATTATTCATCGTATTATTTCGCGCATGGATGGTGTGACGAGTTATTCTGAGGGTGATGAGCCAAATCGCTATGTAGTCGTAGACACAGAATAAATAAAATCAGGCTTGTCCTGATTTTTTGTTAGAAAAAGGGAGAAGAGACAAATGTTGGAAACAATCAGAAACTATCTATCTTACGCAGAAATCCAGTACCGTAATCCAGATAAAGCTGGAGATGAACGAGAAAAAATGCTGGAATTACGGAAAAAAGGTCAAGAGGCTCGGAAGTCTTTTACAGAACTGGCTAAAACTTTTCAAGCTAATCATCCAGAATGGAAACTGCAACAGACCAGTCAGTGGATGAACCAAGCGCAGCGCTTACGACCACATTTCTGGGTTTATTTGCAGAGAGAGGGAAAGGTATCAGAACCTATGATAGCTCTGCGCTTATATGGGACCCCTTCTGATTTTGGCGTTTCACTAGAAGTTAGTTTCATCGAACGTAAGAAAGACGACCAGACTTTAGACAAGCAAGCCAAAATTTTAGAGCTTCCAGTGGTTGAAAGAATCTATTATCTAGTCTACTCAAATGGAGAAAGTCATAAGATAGAGGCTACAGAAGAAAATCGTCGTACTTTGCGAGAGAAAGTGCGAAATCAGGAAGTTCGTAAAGTTTTGGTCAAGTCAGATGTTTCCTTCATTGAAAATCAGTCAGTAGAAGCGATATTGGAGAAGTTAGAAGACGCTTATACTCGATTGTTGCCTTATTACGAGATGACGAGAGGCTAGACTTTTAACAGATTATTATTCATCATACAGTCCAAGAGTGAACAGTCCGCTGTGTAATTCTTGGTCTTTTTGTTTGTGTTTTCAAAATATATAATAAAGTTACAAAAACAATTCAAATAAAGGAGAGCAGTTATGGAAGTCATTTCAGGTGTTCTAAATTGGTTTTCTAGCAATATTTTGCAGAATCCCGCATTTTTCGTAGGTCTATTGGTATTGATTGGGTATGCGCTTTTAAAAAAGCCAACTCATGAAGTCTTTTCAGGATTTGTAAAAGCGACAGTTGGTTATATGTTGCTAAACGTTGGTGCGGGGGGATTGGTTACTACTTTTCGTCCGATCTTGGCGGCACTCAATTTTAAATTCCAAATTGGTGCGGCAGTTATCGACCCTTACTTCGGACTAGCAGCCGCAAATAACAAAATTGCAGCTGAATTTCCTGATTTTGTCGGAACTGCAACAACAGCCCTTTTGATTGGCTTTGGGGTTAATATCCTGCTAGTGGCTTTCCGTAAACTCACTAAAGTGAGAACCCTCTTTATCACAGGGCATATCATGGTGCAACAAGCAGCAACTGTTTCTCTTATGGTTCTCTTCTTGGTTCCACAATTGCGCAATGCTTACGGTACAGCGGCTATCGGAATTATCTGTGGACTTTACTGGGCAATCAGCTCAAACATGACTGTTGAAGCAACTCAACGTTTGACTGGTGGTGGAGGTTTTGCGATTGGTCACCAACAACAATTTGCTATCTGGTTTGTAGATAAAATCGCAGGACGCTTTGGTAAGAAGGAAGAAAGTCTAGACAATCTTAAATTGCCTAAATTCCTCTCTATCTTCCACGATACAGTAGTTGCCTCTGCAACTTTGATGCTGGTCTTCTTTGGTGCCATTCTCTTGATCTTGGGACCAGAAATCATGTCAAATAAAGAAGTAATCACTTCAGGAACTTTATTCAATCCTGCTAAGCAAGACTTCTTCATGTACATTATCCAAACAGCCTTCACCTTCTCAGTTTACTTGTTTATCTTGATGCAAGGTGTCCGCATGTTCGTATCTGAATTGACAAATGCCTTCCAAGGTATCTCAAGCAAACTTTTGCCAGGTTCGTTCCCAGCGGTAGACGTTGCGGCTTCTTATGGATTTGGTTCTCCAAACGCTGTTTTGTCAGGTTTTGCCTTTGGCTTGATTGGGCAATTGATTACGATCGTTTTACTTATCGTCTTCAAAAATCCTATTCTTATCATCACAGGATTTGTACCGGTATTCTTTGATAATGCAGCTATCGCCGTTTATGCTGATAAACGTGGTGGTTGGAAAGCGGCAGTTATCTTATCATTTATCTCAGGTGTACTTCAAGTTGCCCTTGGTGCTCTTTGCGTGGCCCTTCTCGACTTGGCGGCTTACGGTGGTTACCATGGAAATATCGACTTTGAATTCCCATGGCTTGGATTTGGTTATATCTTCAAATACCTCGGTATTATTGGTTATGTGCTTGTTTGCCTCTTCTTGCTTGTCATTCCTCAAATTCAATTTGCCAAAGCTAAAGATAAAGAAAAATACTATAATGGCGAAGTACAAGAAGAAGCTTAGAATTTAGAAAAGGAGAAATAAAATGGTTAAAGTATTAGCAGCATGTGGAAATGGTATGGGTTCATCAATGGTTATCAAGATGAAGGTGGAAAATGCGCTCCGCAAGCTAAACCAAACGAACTTCACAGTAAATTCATGCAGTGTCGGCGAAGCTAAAAGTTTGGCAGCTGGCTATGATATCGTTATCGCTTCTCTTCACCTAATTCAAGAATTGGAAGGGAGAACAAATGGGAAGTTGATCGGGCTTGACAACTTGATGGATGATAAAGAAATCACTGAAAAACTCAGTCAGGCACTATAGAAGGTTGGAGGGGGCTGGATAGGAACTGTGAATACTAGGTTCTGTCCTAGTCCCTCTTTATATAAAGGAGGTAACTATGAATTTAAAACAAGCTTTGATTGAAAATGATTCAATTCGATTGGGACTTGAGGCGGCTGACTGGAAAGAAGCAGTTAAGTTAGCGGTGGAACCCTTGATTGAAAGTGGTGCTATTTTACCAGAGTACTACGATGCGATTATTGAGTCAACAGAAGAATATGGTCCCTATTATATTTTAATGCCAGGGATGGCTATGCCACATGCTAGACCAGAGGCAGGTGTTCAGCGGGATGCTTTTTCACTGATTACCTTGCAAAATCCCGTTGTTTTTTCAGATGGAAAAGAAGTATCTGTCTTACTAGCTTTAGCTGCGACAAGCTCAAAGATTCATACAAGTGTAGCGATTCCACAAATTATTGCCTTGTTTGAGTTGGAAGATTCCATTGCCCGCTTGCAAGGATGTCAGAGCAAGGAAGAAGTTTTGGATATGATCGAAGAATCAAAAAATAGTCCATACCTTGAAGGCTTGGACTTGGAAAGCTAAAAAGGAGTAGGAAGATGACGAAAAGAATACCAAATTTACAAGTTGCACTAGACCATTCAGATTTGCAAGGCGCAATTAAGGCTGCTGTATCTGTTGGTCATGAAGTGGATATCATCGAAGCTGGTACTGTTTGCCTACTTCAAGTAGGGAGCGAATTGGTAGAAGTCTTGCGTAGCCTTTTCCCAGATAAGATCATCGTGGCAGATACTAAGTGTGCGGACGCTGGTGGAACGGTTGCTAAGAATAATGCTGTACGCGGAGCAGACTGGATGACTTGTATCTGCTGTGCAACCATTCCGACTATGGAAGCAGCGCTCAAAGCAATCACAACCGAACGTGGAGATAGAGGAGAAATCCAAATCGAACTTTACGGAGACTGGACTTTTGAACAGGCTCAACTCTGGCTTGATGCAGGAATTTCTCAAGCAATCTACCACCAATCTCGTGATGCTCTACTTGCTGGAGAAACTTGGGGTGAAAAAGATTTAAACAAGGTCAAAAAATTGATTGATATGGGCTTCCGTGTGTCTGTTACGGGTGGACTGGATGTGGATACACTCAAACTCTTTGAAGGAGTGGATGTCTTTACTTTCATCGCAGGTCGCGGAATTACTGAGGCACCAGATCCGGCAGGCGCAGCGCGTGCCTTTAAGGATGAAATCAAACGAATTTGGGGGTAAGCCATGGCACGTCCAATTGGAATCTATGAAAAAGCTACACCCAAGCAATTCACTTGGTTAGAACGCTTGAATTTTGCCAAAGAGTTAGGCTTCAACTTCGTTGAGATGTCGATTGATGAGCGTGATGAACGTTTGGCTCGTCTTGATTGGAGCCAGGAAGAACGTTTGGAGATTGTGAAAGCCATCTATGAAACAGGTATCCGAATCCCGTCCATCTGTTTTTCAGGCCACCGTCGCTATCCAATGGGTTCAAACGATCCTGTTTTAGAAAAAAAATCGCTGGAACTGATGAAAAAATGTATCGAACTGGCTCAGGATTTGGGAGTTCGTACGATTCAGCTAGCTGGCTATGATGTTTATTATGAGGAGAAATCCCCTCAAACACGTGAACGCTTTATCAAAAACCTCCGACAAGCCTGTGACTGGGCAGAGGAAGCTCAGGTGATTTTGGCTATTGAGATTATGGATGATCCTTTTATCAATAGCATTGAGAAGTACTTAGCTGTTGAAAAAGAGATTGCTTCACCTTATCTCTTTGTCTATCCAGATATTGGCAATGTTTCAGCTTGGCATAATGACGTTTATAGTGAATTTTATATCGGGCACCATGCCATTGCAGCCCTCCATCTTAAGGATACCTATCCTGTAACCGAGACTTCAAAAGGACAATTCCGAGATGTTCCTTTTGGGGCTGGTTGTGTCAACTGGGAAGCAGCTTTTGATATTTTGAAGAAGACCAACTATAATGGACCGTTCCTAATCGAGATGTGGTCTGAAAACTGTGAAACAGTAGAAGAAACCAAAGCAGCTATCAAAGAAGCTCAAGATTTCCTCTACCCATTAATAAAGAAAGCGGGTTTGATGTAAGATGAATCAAGTAATCAATGATATGAGAAAGCGTGTCTGCGAAGCCAATCAATCTCTTCCTAAGAATGGCTTGGTTAAATTCACATGGGGCAATGTCTCAGAAGTGAATCGTGAACTAGGTGTGATTGTTATCAAACCGTCTGGCGTAGATTATGATCAATTGACTCCTGAAAACATGGTAGTGACAGATTTGGATGGGAAGGTTCTTGAAGGCGATTTGAGACCATCTTCTGATCTGCCAACCCACGTGGAGTTATACAAGGCTTGGCCTGCTATTGGTAGTGTGGTCCATACTCATTCAACAGAAGCAGTTGGCTGGGCACAGGCGGGACGTGATATCCCATTTTATGGGACAACACATGCCGACTATTTTTACGGTTCAATTCCTTGTGCTCGTAGCTTGACTCAGGACGAAGTTGAAGTAGCTTATGAAAAGGATACAGGCTTGGTCATTCTGGAAGAATTTGAACGCCGTGGGCTCAATCCAGTTGAAGTTCCGGGCATTGTCGTTCGCAACCACGGTCCATTCACATGGGGCAAGAACCCTGAAAATGCAGTCTATCATTCAGTTGTCCTCGAAGAAGTTGCCAAGATGAACCGTTTCACAGAGCAGATCAATCCAAGAGTTGAACCTGCTCCACAGTACATATTGGAAAAACATTACCAAAGAAAGCACGGACCAAATGCCTACTATGGTCAAAAATAAAAAACGAGCAATTGAAAAGAGGCTTGGAGATATCTAAGCCTCACTTTTGCAATGAAACCGAAAAGCAAACGAGCCCAATGATAAATATTATCATTGAAACATTTTTATTAAAGTGTTATGATAGGGAGACTGTTTGATTGATTAGTCCCGAATAATAGGAGGAGAAGATGGTATTAGATAAAACGAGTTGTGAGCTATTGCTATACCTCATGGATCAAGAATCTCCCAAAACGATTATGACCATTTCCAAAGATTTGGGGCAATCGAGGAGAAAAGTCTACTATCATATTGATAAAATTAATGATGCGCTAGGAAATCCTGAATATCATCTTGTTAGTCTCCCTCGTATCGGTGTCTATTTGACAGAGGAGCAGAGACTTGCTTGTCAGCAACTTTTATCCGAAGTTGACTCCTACGACTATGTGATGAGCGGGGAAGAACGCATGCAGATGATGTTGTTTTGGATTGGAATTGCCAAAGAACGCATCACTATCGAAAAACTTATGGAATTAACAGAAGTTTCGCGCAACACCGTTTTAAATGATCTCAACACCATCCGTTATCAGCTAAGTTTGGAACAGTATCAGGTGACCTTGCAAGTAAGTAAATCACAAGGTTATTATCTTAGTGCCCATCCTTTAAATAAAATTCAGCATCTTCAATCTCTCTTATACCATATCTTTATGGAAGGGAACGAGGCTTTTGTTACCATTCTTGAGGAAAAGATTAAGGATCGCCTTCAAGGGGAGATGCTTTTATCTAGCCAGATGCATCAATTTCTCAAGGAGCAAGTGCCTTTAGTTGAACAGGACTTAGGAAAAAAGATTAACCACCACGAAGTCACCTTTATGTTACGTGTGCTTCCCTATCTACTTTTGAGTTGCGACAATGTCACTCGCTATCAAGAGAAACATCAGGATATTGAACAAGAATTTTCTTTGATTCGCAGAAGGATAGAGTACCGAGTATCTAAAAAATTGAGTAAACGTCTTTTTGAAAGCTTTGAAATTTCTTTATCAGAACTTGAAGTTTCCCTACTAGCAATTCTCCTTCTATCCTATAGAAAGGATAGAGATATTCATGCAGAAAGCAAAGATTTTCATCAGTTAAGGACTAGCCTGGAAGAGTTTATCTGGTATTTTGAATCGCAGACTAAGATGGAAATTGAAAACAAGGAAGACTTGTTGCGAAACTTACTGATTCACTGTAAAGCTTTGTTGTTTAGAAAAACCTATGGAATTTTTTCTAAGAATCCTCTCACAAAACAAATTCGCTCCAAGTATAGTGATCTCTTTATCATCACTAAAAAATGTGCAGAGATTTTAGAGGAGGCCTGGTTTGTACATTTGACGGACGATGAGATCGCTTATCTGACGATTCACGTTGGCGGATTTTTGAAATATACCCCCTCTTCTCAGAATACCACCAAAAAAATCTATCTTGTTTGTGATGAAGGAGTGGGAGTTTCCAAACTTTTGCTCAAACAATGTCGATTCTATCTTCCAAATGAGCAAATCGGAGCAGTTTTCACAACAGAACAGTTTAAAAGTGTCGAAGATATTGCCTTGGTGGATTTGGTGATTACAACAAATGATGAACTCGAGAGTCGCTTTCCTGTCTTAAAGGTCAATCCTATACTAGAGGCAGAGGATATCTTGCGTATCGTCGATTATCTGAAATACAAAGTTTTTCGAAAAGATGGCAGAAGTTTTAGTGAAAATTTATCAACCATTATCTCAACCTATATACCAGACAAGCATGCCGCGATGAAGTTGCAAGAGGAAATTCAAGCACTCATTAACCAAGAATTGGTTATCCAGTCATTTTTTGAAGAATGATGATATCACAGTCCAATGATGAACACAAACCTGTGTTTTTCTTGGTCTTTTTTAATATTCTCTGAGATGATATACTGAGGATGAAAACAATACTTGAACAAAATATGGAGGACATCATAATGCCAAACGTAAAAGAAATTACAAGAGAATCATGGATTCTAGCAACTTTTCCAGAGTGGGGAACATGGCTCAACGAAGAAATTGAAGAAGAAGTTGTCCCTGAAGGAAACTTTTCAATGTGGTGGCTTGGTAACTGTGGAACTTGGATCAAGACACCTGGTGGAGCTAACGTTGTGATGGACCTTTGGTCAAACCGTGGAAAATCTACTAAAAAAGTGAAAGATATGGTTCGTGGGCACCAAATGGCCAATATGGCAGGGGTGCGCAAATTACAACCAAACTTGCGCGTGCAGCCGATGGTGATTGACCCATTTGCAATCAATGAGTTGGACTACTACTTGGTTTCTCACTTCCATAGCGATCACATTGATCCTTATACAGCAGCAGCGATTTTGAACAATCCAAAATTGGAGCATGTTAAATTTATCGGACCTTACCATTGCGGACTCATCTGGGAAGGATGGGGAGTTCCAAAAGAACGCATTATTGTAGTTAAGCCGGGTGACACGATTGAACTTAAAGACATGAAGATTCACGCTGTTGAATCCTTTGACCGTACTTGTTTGGTAACATTACCAGTCAATGGCGCTGATGAGACAGGTGGAGAATTAGCAGGTTTGGCTGTCACTGATGAAGAAATGGCTCAAAAAGCTGTTAACTATATCTTTGAAACACCAGGTGGTACCATTTATCATGGTGCAGACTCTCACTTCTCAAACTACTTTGCGAAACATGGCAAAGACTTTAAGATTGACGTTGCTTTGAATAACTATGGTGAAAATCCAGTTGGTATTCAAGACAAGATGACATCTATTGACCTTCTCCGTATGGCAGAAAACTTACGTGCTAAAGTCATTATCCCAGTTCACTATGACATCTGGTCAAACTTTATGGCTTCGACAAATGAAATCTTAGAATTGTGGAAGATGAGAAAAGACCGTTTGCAGTACAACTTCCATCCATTTATCTGGGAAGTAGGAGGCAAGTATACTTATCCTCAAGATCAGCACTTGGTAGAATATCATCACCCACGTGGATTTGATGATTGCTTCGAGCAAGATTCAAATATCCAATTCAAAGCTTTACTCTAATGTAAAATATTTTTTGGAGGTTATCCGTATGTTGCATGATACGGATAATTTTCATATAATAGTAAAATAAGATGTGTGATTCTTTAATCACCTCAAAGAGAAAGGAAATTCTATGTCAAATCTATCTGTTAATGCAATTCGTTTTCTAGGTATTGACGCCATCAACAAAGCAAACTCAGGTCACCCAGGGGTGGTTATGGGGGCTGCTCCTATGGCCTATAGCCTCTTTACAAAACAACTTCGCATCAATCCAGCACAACCAAACTGGATCAATCGCGACCGTTTTATTCTTTCAGCAGGTCACGGCTCTATGCTTCTCTATGCCCTTCTTCACCTTTCTGGTTTTGAAGATGTCAGCATGGATGAAGTCAAGAACTTCCGCCAATGGGGTTCCAAAACACCAGGTCACCCAGAATTTGGGCATACTGCAGGGGTTGACGCTACGACAGGTCCTCTAGGGCAAGGGATTTCAACTGCTACTGGTTTTGCCCAAGCAGAACGTTTCCTTGCAGCGAAGTATAACCGCGAAGGTTTCAATATCTTTGACCACTATACTTATGTGATCTGTGGAGACGGAGACTTGATGGAGGGTGTCTCAAGTGAGGCAGCTTCATACGCAGGTTTGCAAAAACTTGACAAGTTGGTGGTTCTGTATGATTCAAATGACATCAACTTGGATGGTGAGACAAAGGATTCTTTCACTGAAAGTGTTCGTGATCGCTACAATGCCTACGGCTGGCATACAGCCTTGGTTGAAGATGGAACAGACTTGGAAGCAATCCATGCTGCTATCGAAACAGCTAAAGCTTCAGGCAAGCCATCTTTGATTGAAGTGAAGACTGTTATTGGATACGGTTCTCCAAACAAACAAGGAACTAATGCCGTACACGGTGCTCCTCTTGGAGCAGATGAAACTGCAGCAACTCGCCAAGCGCTCGGTTGGGACTATGAACCATTTGAAATCCCAGAGCAAGTTTATGCTGATTTCAAGGAAAATGTTGCAGACCGTGGTGCATCAGCTTATCAAGCTTGGACAAAATTGGTTGCTGACTATAAAGAAGCACATCCAGAACTCGCTGCAGAAGTAGAAGCCATCATCGATGGACGTGATCCAGTTGAAATGACTCCAGCAGACTTCCCAGCCTTAGAAAATGGTTTCTCTCAAGCAACTCGTAATTCAAGTCAAGATGCTTTGAACGTTGTGGCAGCTAAGTTGTCAACTTTCTTAGGTGGATCCGCTGACCTTGCTCACTCAAACATGACTTATATCAAGACTGACGGACTTCAAGACGATGCTAATCGCTTGAACCGTAACATTCAGTTTGGTGTTCGTGAATTTGCAATGGGAACGATTTTGAACGGGATGGCCCTTCACGGTGGACTTCGTGTATACGGTGGTACTTTCTTTGTCTTCTCTGACTATGTAAAAGCAGCTGTCCGTTTGTCAGCCTTGCAAGGACTTCCTGTGACTTATGTCTTTACCCACGATTCTATTGCTGTTGGTGAAGATGGTCCAACTCACGAACCAGTTGAACACTTAGCAGGTCTTCGTGCTATGCCAAATCTAAATGTTTTCCGTCCAGCAGATGCGCGTGAAACTCAAGCGGCTTGGTACCTTGCAGTGACAAGCGAAAAAACACCAACTGCCCTTGTCTTGACACGTCAAAACTTGACTGTCGAAGAAGGAACAGACTTTGACAAAGTTGCGAAAGGTGCCTATGTCGTCTATGAAAATGCAGCAGACTTTGATACAATCTTGATTGCAACAGGTTCAGAGGTGAATTTGGCTGTCGCAGCTGCCAAAGACTTGGCTAGCCAAGGCGCAAAAGTCCGTGTAGTTAGCATGCCATCAACAGATGTCTTTGACGCACAAGATGCAGCTTACAAGGAAGAAATCCTTCCAAATGCAGTCCGCCGTCGTGTTGCAGTCGAAATGGGTGCAACTCAAAACTGGTACAAGTATGTTGGTCTTGATGGTGCAGTTCTCGGTATTGATACCTTTGGAGCATCTGCCCCAGCACCAAAAGTATTGGCAGAGTACGGATTTACAGTTGAAAATCTAGTCAAAGTCGTTCAAAACTTGAAATAATCACAAAAATCAGAGTGAAAACTCTGATTTTTTATAACCATAAAAACAAGGCACAATCTTGTAAAAGTAGCTGAAATTTGATATAGTAGTCCTATGTAAAATACAAAGGAGAAAATACTATGGAAAATATTAGTCCAAATTTAACATTTGTGATCATGCTTGTAGGTATGTTTGCCTTGATGTTCTTTATGCAACGTTCTCAAAAGAAACAAGCACAAAAGCGTATGGAAAGCTTGAACAAGCTTCAAAAAGGATATGAAGTCATTACAATTGGTGGGCTTTACGGAACAGTGGATGAAGTAGACACTGAGAAGAGAACAATCGTACTGGATGTAGATGGCGTTTATTTGACTTTTGAATTGGCTGCCATCAAGACAGTGTTGCCACTCAAAGAAGCTGTGACACCAGAAGGAGCAGTTATCGACGAAAGCGGAGCAATCGAAGAATAAAACGGGACCTGTCACTCCCGTTTTTCTATGAAGTGAGAGGAAAAGGGATGAAAAAAATAGTATTTGTTTGCTTAGGAAATATCTGTCGTAGCCCCATGGCAGAATTTGTAATGAAGTCCATGACGAGTGATTACCAGATTGAGAGTCGGGCAACGTCATCGTGGGAACATGGCAATCCGATTCATAGGGGAACGCAAGGGATTTTCCAGCAGTATCAGATTCCTTATGACAAAGACAAAACATCGCTTCAGATTGGCAGAGAAGACTTTGAGTCGTTTGATTACATTATCGGTATGGATACCTCAAACGTTTCAGATCTGCGTCAAATGTGTCCTCAGGAACTACAGCACAAAATCTACTCTTTTGCATCTGAAAGCGTTCCAGATCCATGGTACACGGGAGATTTTGAGGAAACCTATGCTCGCATCACAAGTGGATGTCAAAGCTGGCTAGATCGATTAGAAAATGAGAGTGACAATGGAAAAGCTTAAAGAAATCTTCGAAAAATATCGAGTTTATCTAACTCGCCCACGTATAGAGATTGCAATTGTCCTTCTAATCGCTATCTGTGCCGTCTCAGTTTTTCTACTAAACACACCAAAAAAGGGTGTCCTGACACTTGATGGTGGAGCTCTTGTTTATGATGGCACCTTGGTACGAGGGAAAATGAATGGTCAAGGAACCCTGACCTTTGAAAATGGAGACCAATATACAGGTGATTTCAATAATGGAGCTTTCAATGGTAAAGGAACCTTCCAGTCCAAATCTGGCTGGAAATATGAAGGTGATTTTGTAAATGGCCAGGCTGAAGGTCAAGGGAAGTTGACTACCGAGCAGGAAGTTGTCTATGAAGGCAGCTTTAAACAAGGCGTCTTTCAACAAAAACAATAGTCTCCAGATTAGGGGACTATTCTCAAAAGCGAAAAAGAAAGCGCTTTCTAGAAGTGGAGTCGATGTCTGATTATCAACGAGAAAAAACTTTGTGAAATAAAAAAATATTTTTCATAATTTCACAATCATCCATACAAAACTCTATTTTGCAGGTATATTGAGAAAAAATTCACAATGTCATAAAATTTCTTTGTGAAATGCTTATGAAACGGTTTACAAAGTCTTGAAAAAGAGTTATAATAAAATTGTGAAAAAATTAACAAAGGATTGAATCCTTGAAGGCTATGGAGGACAATATGGCTGATAAAAAAACGTTAACACCTGAGGAAAAACAACTCGCTGCTGAAAAGCATGTCGACGGGTTAGTGAAAAAAGCCTTGGTTGCGCTTGATGAAATGCGCAAGTTGAACCAAGAACAAGTTGACTATATCGTAGCGAAAGCTTCAGTTGCAGCTCTTGATGCGCACGGAATTCTTGCTCAACATGCAGTTGAAGAAACTGGTCGTGGTGTATTTGAAGACAAGGCTACAAAAAACCTTTTTGCCTGTGAGCACGTTGTGAATAATATGCGTGGTGTTAAAACTGTTGGAGTTATCGAAGATGATCCAGTTACAGGCTTGACTAAAATTGCAGAACCTGTCGGTGTAGTGTGTGGTGTCACTCCAACAACGAACCCAACATCAACAGCTATTTTCAAATCATTGATTGCTTTGAAAACACGTAATCCAATCGTGTTTGCTTTCCACCCATCAGCTCAAGAATCTTCTGCTCACGCAGCACAAATCGTTCGTGATGCAGCTATCGCAGCTGGAGCACCTGAAAACTGTGTTCAATGGATTACAGAACCATCTATGGAAGCAACTGGAGCGCTTATGAACCACGGAGGTGTTGCAACTATCCTTGCAACTGGTGGTAATGCCATGGTTAAGGCGGCTTACTCATGTGGGAAACCAGCTCTTGGGGTAGGTGCCGGAAACGTTCCTGCTTATGTAGAAAAATCTGCCGACCTCCGTCAAGCTGCTCATGACATCGTAATGTCTAAATCATTTGACAATGGTATGGTCTGTGCATCAGAGCAAGCGGTTATCATTGATAAAGAAGTCTATGACGAATTTGTAGAAGAATTCAAATCATACCACACTTACTTTGTAAACAAAAAAGAAAAAGCCCTTCTTGAAGAATTCTGTTTTGGCGTGAAAGCAAACAGCAAAAACTGTGCAGGTGCTAAACTAAATGCAAACATCGTTGGTAAACCAGCTGCATGGATTGCAGAACAAGCAGGATTCAGCGTTCCAGAAGGAACAAACATCTTGGCTGCAGAATGTGCAGAAGTAGGACCAAAAGAACCATTGACTCGTGAAAAATTGTCACCAGTTATCGCTGTCCTAAAAGCTGAAGATACAGAAGACGGTCTTAAAAAAGCTCGCCAAATGGTTGAGTTTAACGGACTTGGTCACTCAGCAGCCATCCATACAAAAGACGAAGCTCTTGCTAAGCGCTTTGGTACAGAAATCAAAGCAATGCGTATTATCTGGAACTCTCCATCTACTTTCGGTGGTATCGGTGACGTATACAATGCCTTCATTCCATCATTGACACTTGGATGTGGTTCATATGGACACAACTCAGTCGGTGATAACGTGAGTGCGATCAACCTTCTAAACATCAAGAAAGTAGGGAAACGTAGAAATAATATGCAATGGTTTAAAGTTCCTTCAAAAATTTACTTCGAACGCAATTCTATCCAATACCTTCAAACATGTGAAGATATTGAACGCGTTATGATTGTTACAGACAAATCTATCGAAAAACTTGGCTTTGTTCAACGTGTTATCGATCAATTGAACGCACGTAACAACCGTGTAACGATCCAAGTCTTCTCAGATGTTGAACCAGATCCAGACATCACAACTGTAGAACGTGGTGCGGAAGTGATGAAAGCATTTGAACCAGATACAATCATCGCTCTTGGTGGTGGTTCTCCAATGGACGCGGCCAAAGTAATGTGGCTCTTCTACGAACAACCAGAAATCGACTTCCGTGACTTGGTTCAAAAATTCATGGATATCCGTAAACGTGCCTTCCGCTTCCCATCACTTGGTAAGAAAGCGAAATACATCGGTATTCCAACAACTTCAGGTACAGGTTCAGAAGTAACACCATTTGCCGTTATCTCTGATAAGAAAAACAACCGCAAATACCCGTTGGCTGACTACTCATTGACACCAACTATTGCCATTGTTGACCCTGCTTTGGTTGAATCCGTTCCAGACTTCATCGCTGCTGATACAGGTATGGACGTCTTGACTCACGCTACTGAAGCCTACACTTCAAACTTCGCTAACGACTACACAGACGGTATCGCCCTTCAAACAATCAAACTTGTTTTTGAATGGTTGGAAAAATCTGTTAAGACAGCTGACCCAGAAGCACGTGAAAAAATGCATAATGCGTCTACAATGGCTGGTATGGCCTTCGCCAATGCCTTCCTTGGTATGAGCCACTCAATGGCCCACAAGATCGGTGGAGTTCACCATACTGTTCACGGACGTACAAATGCAATTTTGCTTCCATACGTTATCCGTTACAATGGTACTCGTCCATCTAAGACGACTACATGGCCTAAATACAACTACTGGAAAGCTGATGAGAAATTCCAAGACATCGCGAAAATGCTTGGTTTGCCTCACTCAACTCCAGAAGAAGCAGTTGAAGCATACGCTAAAGCTGTTTACGACCTTGGTGTTGCAGTAGGTATCAAGATGAACTTCAAAGACCAAGGAATCGATGAAAAAGTTTGGAAAGACAGCTTGCATGAAATCGCTTTGCTTGCTTATGAAGACCAATGTTCACCTGCTAACCCACGCTTGCCAATGGTAGCTGACATGGAAGAAATCATGGCAGATGCCTACTATGGTTACGCAGAACGTCCAGGACGTCGTAAATAATCGTTTATCAGCCTAGAGGCAGGAGAAATCCTGTCTCTTTTTATAACCCTATTTCTGAAGTTAGAGTTGAACTGTGAGAAGAGAAGATTATGGAGATAGGATAGAAGATCCTAGAAATAAAAGCTTAGGTGAATGAAGGGGATTGAAAAGTAGAAAAGCAAGAGAGAAAAACAACGCCCGTACTTGCAATTCTACTTAAATAGTTATATAATAATAATGTTGAAAGGTGATTTGTAGTGATTCAAGTTACTCTTTTCACAATAAAATTTTCAGGATTTTCATAAGGAGGAAATCACTAATGGTAGTTAAAGTTGGTATTAACGGTTTCGGACGTATCGGTCGTCTTGCTTTCCGCCGTATCCAAAACGTAGAAGGTGTTGAAGTTACTCGCATCAACGACCTTACAGATCCAGTTATGCTTGCACACTTGTTGAAATACGACACAACTCAAGGTCGTTTCGACGGTACTGTAGAAGTTAAAGAAGGTGGATTCGAAGTTAACGGTAAATTCGTTAAAGTTTCTGCTGAACGTGATCCAGAACAAATCGACTGGGCTACTGACGGTGTAGAAATCGTTCTTGAAGCAACTGGTTTCTTTGCTAAGAAAGCAGCAGCTGAAAAACACTTGCACGCTGGTGGGGCTAAAAAGGTTGTTATCACTGCTCCTGGTGGAAACGACGTTAAAACAGTTGTATTCAACACTAACCACGACGTTCTTGACGGTACTGAAACAGTTATCTCAGGTGCTTCATGTACTACAAACTGCTTGGCTCCAATGGCTAAAGCTCTTCAAGACAACTTCGGTGTTGTAGAAGGATTGATGACAACTATCCACGCTTACACTGGTGACCAAATGATCCTTGACGGACCACACCGTGGTGGTGACCTTCGCCGTGCTCGCGCTGGTGCTGCTAACATCGTTCCTAACTCAACTGGTGCTGCTAAAGCTATCGGTCTTGTAATCCCAGAATTGAACGGTAAACTTGACGGATCTGCACAACGCGTTCCAACTCCAACTGGATCAGTTACTGAGTTGGTAGCTGTTCTTGAAAAGAACGTTACTGTTGATGAAGTGAACGCAGCTATGAAAGCAGCTTCAAACGAATCATACGGTTACACAGAAGATCCAATCGTATCTTCAGATATCGTAGGTATGTCTTACGGTTCATTGTTTGACGCAACTCAAACTAAAGTTCTTGATGTTGACGGTAAACAATTGGTTAAAGTTGTATCATGGTACGACAACGAAATGTCATACACTGCACAACTTGTACGTACTCTTGAATACTTCGCAAAAATCGCTAAATAATTCTTGAGTCGATAAAAGCAAGGCCTTCTGGTCTTGCTTTTTTGTATAGAAAAATGGATGACACTATCATCCATTTTGTTTTAATTCTCTTTCAAAAGTATCCGAGAGGGCAGTAAAACTCAATTGTTCTAAGGTGAGTGGATGGGTAAAGGATAGTCGGAAGGCGTGGAGCATGAGCCGGCTTGCTTTTGATCGAGTGTTGTAGAGAGGATCGCCCAGGATAGGATGCTTATGATGAGAAAGGTGAACACGGATCTGATGCGTTCGACCAGTCTTTAACTTGCAACGAACCAGAGAAGTCTTATTTGGGAATTGCTTTAATCGACTGATATGCGTTTCAGCATGTTGCCCATTTTTGGCATCCACCACTCGTTTTCTGCGATCGTGTCGATCACGACCAATTTTATCTCGAAAGATAAGTTCTTTACTCTCTACTCGCCCTTCTACGAGTGCCCAGTACTCACGAGCGATTTCCTTTTTCTCCAATAAACGATTGAGAATAGGAAGGATAAAAGGATTTTTAGCAAAAAGCACTAAACCGCTTGTTTCCATATCCAGGCGATGAACGACATAGCAAGTTTGGCCGACGTAGGCAGAGACGTGGTTGAGAAGGGCAATTTCATCTGGTTGATTACCATGTGTTTTCATGCCTTCGGGCTTGTTGACAACAATGAGATGTTGATCTTGGTAAATCTCCTGAACAAGGTCGGGGTTGCCCCAAAGGATTTTCTTTTGGGGATAATCCTCCTCGTCGAAAGTCAACTGGCAAATATCTCCTGGCTTGACCATCTCGTTCCAGTGAGCTTGTTTTTGATTGATTAAGATATTCTTCTTAGTTCTTAGAAAATGGCGAATCTTTCTAGGAATGAGGAGCTGTTCCTCTAGGAATTGTTTGACCGTCATTTGAGGCAAGGATTCGGGTAATGTAAATGTGAATTGCATACAGATATTGTAACAAAAAAAGCCCTATTTGGATAGGGAGTAGCTAAATTCTTGAGTTCCTATGGTGAAGATGATAAAATAAACGCATGAAATTAGATAAACTATTTGAGAAGTTCCTTTCTCTCTTTAAAAAAGAAACGAGTGGATCAGCAGAGTCTGATTCGACTAGCATGCGTCGTTCACGGAGCGATAGAAAAAAATTGTCCCAAGTAGGCCCAATTCGGAAATTTTGGCGTCGTTATCATCTGACAAAAATCGTCATCATTTTAGGGTTAAGTGCAGGTTTGCTAGTAGGAACCTACCTATTTGCAATAGCCAAGTCTACCAATGTCAATGACTTGCAAAATGCCTTGAAAACGCGAACTCTGATTTTTGACCGCGAAGAAAAAGAGGCGGGGGCCCTGTCCGGTCAAAAGGGGACTTATGTTGAGCTGACAGATATCAGTAAAGACTTGCAGAATGCGGTCGTCGCGACAGAGGACCGTTCCTTCTATAAAAATGATGGGATTAACTACGGTCGTTTCTTTCTAGCTATCCTTACAGCAGGCCGTTCTGGAGGGGGATCCACCATCACTCAACAGTTGGCGAAAAATGCCTATCTGTCTCAGGACCAGACCGTTGAACGGAAGGCCAAGGAGTTTTTCCTTGCCTTAGAGTTGACAAAAAAATACAGTAAGGAGCAAATCCTTACTATGTACCTCAATAACGCCTACTTTGGAAATGGGGTATGGGGTGTAGAGGATGCGAGTAAGAAATATTTCGGCGTATCGGCTGCAGAATTAACCCTTAATCAGGCGGCGACTCTAGCTGGAATGCTCAAGGGGCCAGAGTTGTATAATCCGTTGAATTCCATTGAAGATTCGACCAACCGCAGGGATACTGTTTTGCAAAATATGGTTGCGGCAGGCTATATTGATAAAAATCAGGAGACCGAAGCGGCTGGGGTAGATATGGCTTCACAACTGCAAGATAAGTATGAAGGCAAGGTTTCGGATTATCGTTACCCGTCCTATTTTGATGCAGTTGTCAACGAAGCAGTTTCCAAGTACAATCTCACAGAAGAAGAGATTGTCAACAACGGCTATCGAATCCACACAGAGCTTGACCAAAACTACCAAGCAAACATGCAAGTTATTTACGAAAACACTTGGCTATTTCCAACGGCAGAAGACGGAACGCATGCCGAATCAGGTAGTGTCGCTCTAGAACCCAAGACTGGTGGAGTGCGTGGAGTTGTTGGTCGTGTAGCTGGTGATGACAAACCAGGCTTCCGCAATTTCAACTATGCCACTCAGTCTAAGCGTAGCCCAGGCTCAACTATTAAACCTTTAGTCGTTTATACACCCGCAGTAGAAGCAGGATGGG
Source organism: bacterium (assembly GCA_905221365.1). Classification (GTDB taxonomy): domain Bacteria; phylum Bacillota; class Bacilli; order Lactobacillales; family Streptococcaceae; genus Streptococcus. The sequence goes on along the minus strand of CAJNCX010000011.1, from coordinate 2,639 downwards.
CCTTGAACAAGCAACTGGATAATCATACGATGCAGTACAACAGTTATCAAGTAGACAACTATGCGGGTATTAAGACATCTCCAGAAGTACCTATGTATCAAGCCTTGGCAGAATCACTCAACCTACCAGCAGTTGCGACTGTAAATGATTTGGGAATCAATAAGGCCTTTGAAGCTGGGACGAGATTTGGTCTGAATATGGATAAAGTTGATCGTGTTCTCGGAGTTGCCCTAGGTGGAGGAGTAGAGACGAATCCTCTTCAGATGGCACAAGCCTATGCAGCCTTTGCTAATGAAGGACTGATGCCTGAGGCGCATTTCATCACTCGTATCGAAAATGCCAGTGGTCAGGTCATTAAGAGTCATAAAAATTCCCAAAAACGAGTGATTGATAAGTCTGTAGCTGATAAAATGACCAGCATGATGCTAGGAACATTTACCAATGGTACAGGAATTAGTTCGTCGCCAGCAGATTATGTCATGGCTGGTAAAACAGGTACGACTGAAGCTGTTTTCAATCCGGAATATACCAGTGACCAGTGGGTGATCGGCTATACTCCAGATGTTGTAATCAGCCACTGGCTCGGCTTCCCAACAACAGATGAGAATCATTATCTAGCAGGTTCTACCTCAAATGGAGCTGCCCATGTCTTTAGAAGTATGGCCAACACTATTTTGCCTTACACTCCAGGTAGTACCTTTACGGTTGAGAATGCCTATAAGCAGAATGGCATTGCGCCAGAAAACACGAAAAAGCAGGTCGTTGAAAATGAGACGAACCAGTCCGAGGATCCGCTAGGAGATATTCGTAGTCGTGCTCAAAATCTTGTAGACGAAGCGGGACGTGCAATTTCGGATGCCAAGATAAAAGAAAAAGCTCAGACAATATGGGATTCTTTCGTCAATCTCTTTCGTTAAGAGGCTTGTCAAAGCCTAGGTTTCTTGTTATAATAGATAAGATGGAGGCGTTATGGCACTAAAGAAAGCAAGCCTAGCTTGTGCAGTTTGCGGTTCAAGAAATTATTCAATCAAAATTAGTGGGAACCCCAAGCCAACACGACTAGAAGTAAATAAATTTTGTAAACATTGTGGAAAATATACGACACATAGAGAAACGAGATAGGAGAGAACGATGGGTTTTATTAAGGATATTTTTAAACTTCTTAAAGAAACAACTTGGCCAACTCGCAAAGAAAGCTGGAGAGATTTTCGCTCTATTATGGAATACACAGCCTTCTTTGTGGTCATCATTTACATTTTTGACCAGTTGATTGTTTCAGGTTTGATTCGATTTATTAACATTTTTTAGAAGAAAAGCGGAAGACTTCTGCTGGCTTTCTTCTATATATGTATGAAAGGAAATATCATGGATAGTTTTGACAAGGGATGGTTTGTTCTACAAACTTATTCTGGCTATGAAAATAAGGTAAAAGAAAATCTATTGCAACGTGCGCAAACGTATAACATGTTGGATAATATTCTACGCGTTGAGATTCCAACACAAACCGTGCAAGTTGAGAAAAATGGAAAGAAAAAAGAAATTGAAGAAAATCGCTTCCCAGGTTATGTCCTTGTAGAAATGGTCATGACCGATGAAGCATGGTTCGTCGTTCGAAACACACCTAACGTAACAGGATTCGTCGGCTCACACGGGAACAGATCAAAACCAACTCCACTATTGGAACAAGAAATCCGTGATATTCTGGTTTCAATGGGACAAACTGTTCAAGAGTTTGATATTGATGTTGAAGTTGGCCAGACAGTCCGCATCATTGATGGCGCTTTTGCAGACTACACAGGTAAAATTACTGAAATTGATAACAATAAAGTGAAGATGATTATCTCTATGTTTGGTAATGATACGATTGCAGAAGTGAATCTCAACCAAATTGCAGAATTATAACCCAGAGAGGCTTGACCTCTCTTTTTATGTGCAGTTGAGGTAGCGAGAAGTACAGAAGAGGAGAAGTAGATCAAAGGCTTGATGCATTTTGTTAAACTAAATGCAGAAAGGAGAGGTCTATGAATCTAAAAGAGTTGTATGAAGAAAGTAAAGGGATCGTCCATAAGTGCCGCAAAGAATACCATTTACATCTGTGGGAGAAAGAGGACTGGGACCAGGAGGGGATGATGTGCCTGTATGAGCTGGTCAGTCACCATCCAGAGTTGCTAGAGGGTGAGCGTCATCGACTATATGTCTGCTTTAAAACCAAATTCCGCAATCGCATCCTAGACTACATCCGTAAACAGGAAAGTCACAAGCGCCGTTTCGACAAAGAGCCTTATGAGGAGGTGAGCGAAATCAGCCATCGCCTAGGAGAAAAAGGCCTGAGACTGGATGATTATTATCTCTTTCATGAGCTTCTAAAGAATTACAAGGCAAGTCAGGGGAAAGAAAAACAAGAACAACTAGAACGTCTGATGGGAGGAGAATGTTTCAAAGGACGCAAGGCACTTCTAGGAGAATTAAGAGTGGTATTGAGTGATTTTAGATAAACTGAAAATAGGCAAAAAAGTCCTTGACAAAGTTTGAAAAGTAGGTATAATAGAAAGAGTTGAAAAACTCAAGGTCCGTTGGTCAAGGGGTTAAGACACCGCCTTTTCACGGCGGTAACACGGGTTCGAATCCCGTACGGACTA